>JAIXVG010000541.1 GCA_027483145.1 Planctomyces sp. | reverse complement strand
CGTTAAAGCTCACCAAGTCTTGCAGCGTAAACCCATCATGCGAGGTAATGAAGTTGATGCTGGCGTATGGTTTGCGCCCGTTATGCTCGTACAGGTCACTGCTTCCACATAGCCGAGTCGCCAGTTCCGAAACGGTGCCCGCGTCCCCCTTCCAAAAGCTGCGAAGGCAGTCACGATATTTGCCGTTCCACTCGGTCCACAGGACCGGAAAGTTGCCAACCTGATAGCCCCCTTCGCCCAAATCCCATGGCTCGGCGATCAGCTTGACGGTTGAGAGAATTGGGTCCTGGTGGATAATGTCAAAGAAGGCCCCCAGCTTATCAACGGCGTGCAGCTCTCTTGCTAACGCGCTGGCGAGGTCGAACCGGAATCCATCGACGTGCATCTCCTGCACCCAGTAGCGCAGGCTATCCATCACCAATTGCAAGACCCGCGGGCAAACCATGTTTAGAGTATTGCCACAGCCGGTATAGTCCATGTAGTACCGCCGGTTTCCATTAACCAGTCGGTAGTATGAAGCATTATCAATCCCGCGTAGCGACAAGAGCGGGCCAAGGTGATTACCTTCGGCCGTGTGGTTGTAAACCACATCGAGAATGACTTCAAATCCTTCCCGGTGAAGGGTTCGCACCATCCGCTTGAACTCGTTCACTCCACCCTGCGGCGTCGTATCAGCAGCGTACCGC
Source organism: Planctomyces sp. (assembly GCA_027483145.1). Lineage (GTDB taxonomy): Bacteria > Planctomycetota > Planctomycetia > Planctomycetales > Planctomycetaceae > JAIXVG01. Next base: position 2,946 of record JAIXVG010000541.1, on the reverse strand, counting down.
GTCGCGGGGGCAAAAAAACCAAGGGTGTTATAGCCCCAATAATTCTTCTTCCCCGCTTCAACGAGAAAGTGGTCATCAATAAAATAGTGAACCGGCATCAGCTCGACGGCTGTCACACCCAGGGACCGCAAGTGCTTCAGCGACCCTTCGGAAGCCAGGCCCGCATACGTTCCGCGCAGCTTACGGGGGACCCATGGGCTGAGGGCGCTAAAGCCCTTGACGTGGAGTTCGTAGATAACCGTTTTGTGCCATGGGGTGCGCAGCGGAGTATCGCCCCCCCAACGAAATTGATTGTTGACGACTGCCGCGAGCGGAGCCACGTCGGCATTGTCGCGGGAATCGAGACTCAAATCTTGAGCAGGGTCTCCCAACGGATACCCAAACATGCGGTCAGACCAGACCAAGTCCCGTCCCACAGCCCGTGCGTAGGGATCAAACAAGACTTTGTTGGGGTTGAAGCGATGACCGGCTGTGGGATGATGTGGACCAGAAACTCGATAACCATACAACTGACCCGGCCGAACGTCGGGCAAATAGCCATGCCAGACAAAGTCGGTTTGCTCGAGGAGGGGGACCCGCAGTTCTTTGTCGCCGGTGGCTACGCCGCCAAACAGGCATAGCTCTACACCTGTAGCATGCTCGGAGAACAACGCAAAGTTGACCCCGCTTCCGTCCCAGGTTGCACCTAACGGCGTCGATGATCCCGGCCACACCCGCATTACCAACCCATCCGTGTTGTTAAGGGCCTGTTCACAAACCTGAAGAAGGTTCTTCGCGGCTTGAGTGATTCCGCGTAGAACCTAGAGACTGTTTAAAAACCCGGTTGGCGGCAGGTTTCCCTCGGAAAACCACGGTCTCGACTTTTCCGTCAGAGGGTTTCGGGACCACTTCTAGAGTTCCAGATTGTTTTGAAATCGCCGCATTTGAACGCGATCTCCCTTCGCACACCAACAATAGGAGCCACCCAATGTTTTAGCCCGTCGTTCGCAACCCTGCAGCGATACCCTGAATCGTCAACCTCACCGATTGCTGCAGCTTTTCTGCTGCGTCTAACTCGCCTGCCACAACCTTTTCTCTCAGCCGCCGCAAGAACTCGATTTGAACGAGGTTCAGCGGATCGACATTGGGATTACGCTGCTGAATCGAAAGCTGCAGCCAAGGTGTGCTACTAAGGAGCGAGGTCTCACCGGTGATTAGCAGCACTGCAGCTCGGCTGGCCTGATACTCGGTCGCTATGGCGGTCCAGACTTCCTTCGCTTCTGGATCTTCAACCAGCTCTGCATATCTTTGAGCAATCGACAAGTCGGCCTTCATCAGGGCGAGTTCAGCATTGTCGATGACCGCTTTAAACAACGGCCAGCTCTTGTACATCGACTGAAACTGACTCCAATCGCCATTGTTAGCCTGCACTTCAGCAGATAGCGCACTTCCTAATCCAAACCAGGCTGGAATCAAATGCCGCGACTGGGTCCAGGCAAATGTCCAGGGGATCGCTCGCAAGTCACTCAGGCTTTTCCGTTCGCGCCGACGTGACGGCCGCGAACCGATCGGAAGACGCTCGATCTCAGAGATCGGCGTTGCCAAATCGAAGTACTTTAAGAAGCCAGGACGATCGACCAACGATCGATACACCTTAAACGACTTCTCTGCAGCGCGATCCATGACTTCCAGCCACTCCACTGGAGGTGGCGGAGTTTCGAGTCCACTGACAAGCAGCGTCGCCCAGGTGACCTGTTCCATATGGCGATAGGCAATCTGCGGATCATCGTAACGCTCGGCCAGCACCTCGCCCTGTTCGGTCATCTTCAATGATCCACCGACCGACGCAGGGGGGAGCGACATAATGGCCCGGGCTGCAGGCCCGCCACCACGCCCTAAAGCTCCACCTCGACCGTGGAACAGCACAACACGCACCCCTTTTTCGCGAGTGGTGGATGCTAATCGATCTTGAGCACGATACAGCCCCCAACAGGCAGCCAGATATCCCCCATCTTTGGTGCTGTCACTGTAACCGACCATCACAATTTGCGTTGGATCGCTAATGCTACCTGAATGGAGATACTTGTTATAGTCCTTGATCGACATCAGGTCTTCCAGAACCTGTGCCCCACGGTGCAAGTCATCGATCGTTTCGAACAGCGGCACGATGGGCATATAGGCAAGTGGAGTCCCCGCAGAAACTGTGGCCCCCCATGCCCACTTCCAAAACCAAAGTACGGCCAACAGGTCGCTGGCATAATGGGTCATGCTGATCACGTGCCCTCCCAGCCGCTCGGTCCCACCCTGCAAGACCGATGTCGCCAACAGTTGGAACAGGTCGACCGTTTCTTTGGCCATCGGGCTTAGCTCAAGCCCCAGCAGTTGATCCTTCGAGACTTTGGCTGTCAGAAGCACGTGCCGCCGTCCCGCCTCATCCAAGGCAGCATAATCGGGGCAAATGTTCAGCTTGCTGAATATCTCGCCCAAGACCTCGACATGCACCCGCGAGTCTTGCCGCACGTCCAGAGCAGCCACCTGCAGCCCGAACGTGGTAATTTGGTCCAACCACGAATTGATGTAAACATCAGCAATCCGTTTGCCGTTAGTCTGCTCGAGGCTGAGTGCCAATTGCTTCACATCATGCTCAAGTTCTTGAGCGTTGCTGTAAGGAACGAGTGGTTGCCCCGCGTGATCGTGTTTTGTTCCGCTCGACGCTAACAGTGTATGCTGCAATCGGGCGTCAATCACGTTAAGCCATTGGCGATAAACTTCGTGATTGACCGCAGCCTTCGACGAACCTTGTAAGTGGGCATATTCGGCTGGCAGCCCGTTAACTGATGTGGCCACCGGGTCAGTCTTACCCAGCCCTTTATCAGACATAACCAGCAGCTGATTCAATTGCTTCGCCACTCGAATGTGACGTTCAATGGCAGCCCGCTGCAGCAAGCCGAGCGTTTGTCCGGTAAT
>JAIXVG010000264.1 GCA_027483145.1 Planctomyces sp. | reverse complement strand
GGTTTCTTCGGTAACTTATCGAGGTCCGTTACCAAAGGGCTTTAATACGTCTCCAGATGCCAATCAACCTGTGCACACGCCGCGGGAAGCGAACTCGTTGATCGTCGAGCGGGCGGGCGAAGGGCAGTTTGTGTTGAAGTGGAAAGGTGAGATGTCGAACGCCGACCGCCTTCGATTGGAGAATCTCGACCGCAGCCGGGCACAATGGATTGCGGCAGTGGGAGAGCTTTGCCAGCAAACAAGCTTACCGCTAGGGTTAGCGATCCCCTTTCCTGAAGAGTTTCAGACTGAGCAGCCGATGCTTAACCGCTGGGATGCAACGCCTGGCGAACTCTCGTTTGTGAATACAAAGCCCGTCGCGAACGATCGCTGGCAATTTGCAGTGCGTGGCGGCCTCACCCGCTCGCAGCAGCAGCGATTACTGGAGATCATTCCCGATAACGCAGTTTGGAAAGAGGCGGTTGCTGACTGCTTCGCTCGCAGTAATCAGGTGCGCGTTGGCCGATTTCTGGCGAGATATGTTAACACGGTCCGGCAAGTCTTTCCCAACATCTATGTCTTCAGTAGTGAAGCGGGTATCCCTTCTGGAAGTCGCGATACGTTGGTGATCGCGTGCAGCCTGTCGCCCCTTCCCATGTCGCAATTGGAATCCTCTGTCCATTGGACCTTGCAGCCGTTTGCCACGATTGAAACCATTGAGGGATCGACAGCTGTTCTTTCGGGCCAAATGGAATCGGTGCTGGCGCTGGCTGAGGAGGAGGTTTTGACCGATGACTTTGCCCCGGTCGACAACCTGCTGCGCGCGGTCTTCGAAGACCAGAATTAACACGGGACCCGGAAAACAATTGCTCTCCTATGCCATGATAACTCTTTGCAATCGCTGGATTTGCGACCAACGGTCAATGCAATTTTTCTGGAAATTGACTTACTCGCGTCAAAACGGGCGTTCCGGTCGACAAAATCGGCAGTTCAAGGGGACGAGGGGGATGGTTGAGTGACGTTCCCGGTACCTGACGTGGTCCTAAACTTCCTAAACGTTGCCAGACCAAGCCCCCCATCTTGAGACAAATCGTCTGGATTAAACTGCTGTAACGCTCTTTCAGTCTTAAGGTTATAGCACTTTAGCGATTGTCCGCAGAGCGCAGGATTATGGTAGAATCTGTGGAAACTCTGCGCGGAATGCCGATAACACTTTCAACCGAGGAAAACCTTCCTTGACCCGCCTGTAAACTAGATTTCCAGCCTCCCGCGGCCCGCCAAACCGGTTAAACTTAAGTATTAACCCCTGCCAACAGGGCGTATCGGACGGGCCAGCAGCGTCGATTTGTCACCAACTTCGCCTGAATGGCGAGTTTGATTGCAAGTTTGTGTTCATCAACCTGTTGAAAGGGATGGGCCTGCCTCGTTTAAGCGAAAGGAAGCACTCTGCCGCCTAAAACCATGCTCGGCCTTTTTTTACCGACATTTTTGCAGCGGTTCGGTCAAGCCTTTCGTTAGAATGCTTCGAAAATTTTAAAGTTGCTGTGCCCAAGGGGCGGGCGTGTGCTGCAGGAAGGACCGGCAGCAGTCAGGCCAAGTAGGGCCAATCCTGTTTTGCCAGAGATGCGTCTTGCCCGCCAAAATGAGGTTTTAGGGCACGCTCGCACGATCTTTTACTCGCCAGGAAAATTGTCCCAATGGGTTACACATTGCTGACCGGTGCGACTGGTCTGTTGGGGAATTACGTTCTTCGCAATCTGTTACTGGCAGGCGCACCCGTGGCCGTTCTGGTGCGCGGCAGCAGACGACAAACACCTCGTCAGCGAATTGAGCTGGCAATGGCAGACTGGGAACAGCAGTTAGGTCGGGTTCTTCCGCGACCTGTCGTGCTCGAGGGGGACATCTGCCAGCCCGACCTGGGGCTTGATGCGGTCAGTATGCGGTGGGTGGCAGAGCACTGCGATGCGGTGATCAGTAACGCTGCCAGCCTAACTTTCCACGCGACCACCCAGGAAAGCGAACCTTACCGGTCAAACGTGGGAGGAACCACCAACGTTTTAGAGCTGTGCAAAAACCTGCGGATTCGCAAGCTTTACCATGTCTCGACTGCGTATATCGCCGGACAAAGGCAAGGAAAGATTCTCGAATCAGACGTCGATGTCGGTCAAACCCCGTCGAACGATTACGAAGCCAGCAAGCTGCAGTCAGAGATGATGGTTCGCGCTGCTGATTTCCTTGATACCCCCACGGTGTTCCGTCCCGGAATTATCATTGGTGATACCAAGACCGGATTCACTACCACCTATCATGGTTTTTACGCTGCCTTGCAGCTTTGCCATACGATTTGCAAGACGATGTCGGTCAATGAAACCGGCCGAATCTGGGCACAGGAAGTTCGGCTGGCCCTCGATGGGAATGAAACCAAGAACCTCGTTCCAGTCGATTGGGTGGCTGATGTGATGTCTCACGTCATTCTGCACCCGGAACTGCACGGGCAGACTTACCACCTGACTCCCGAGCATCCTGTCACCATGCGTCAGATTCGCGATGTACTGGAAGAAACCAACCGCTTTTACGGAACCCGCTTCGCTGGAACTGGCGAATGCATGGAGCAGATGAGCGAAGCCGAGGCGATTTTTTACGAGCATATTCGGGTTTACAACTCGTACTGGAAAAACGATCCCGAGTTTGACCGAACAAATACCGTGTCAGCCGCCCCACACCTCCCTTGCCCTCATATCGATCGACGGTTGCTGGCCGAGATGTCACAAATCGTCATCGATGCCGGCTTTCCGACCCCCAGCAAGAAGGCGCATGAGATTGAATTTGATCCGCAGCGCCACCTGCAGCCATTGTTGGAAAACGCCGCAGAACTAGCGACACACGAGACGACTTCCAACCAGTTGGTTGGCCTCGATTTGATTGGCCCGGGTGGCGGACAGTGGCAGTTCTTCGTGCAGCAAGGGCAAGTCTTGGGGGCCGAGATGGGCCTTCACCCGGCTTGTCATGACGTCTGCCGCATGCATGTCAGTACGTTCGAAGACTTAGTCGGCGGAAAGATTAACGTGGCCGATGCACTGGCAGCGGCTGGGGATAATGGTCAATCGCCGGCCAGGGCCGCCTCAAACGGCAGTCAGAACAACGGGTATAGCAATGACTGCAAACGCTCGTCGAACAACTGTTCAAGCCGCGTCAGCGAGGTCCTTGACCAAGTCGTCTCGATGGCAATTGCCTCGTAGCGAATGGTGGCCCAGTCGGTTCTGGTAGACCGTCCGCTGGTTTCAGCAATCCAGGGGAATGGTCCCCTTTAGCCCAAGCCCAAATAAAGCACCCGACAATATGCATCGTCGGGTGCTAAGAATTCGAGTCACTCAATCGTGGCGTAATCACGCTTGCCAGCGACTGAAATCGCTTCTCGGATGAAGTGCCTTTACGCTTGGCCATGCACCCTAGCCATCAGAGTCCATGCCCTGCTAAGGCAGTTCTTTCACACGAATTCGCCGATACTCCATTTGTCCTCGATCTCCCTCCAGGCCAATTGGCCCGTTTGGAGGAAGCTTCATCGCTGCATCGAGGACTTCACCATTACAGGTGCAGTGAGCGACGTTGTCCTTCACAACCACAACAATTTCGTTCCACTCCTGCGGCTGATACTTTTCCAGCTTGGTAAAGGGACCAGCGATTAGGTAATCGCGACACTGCAATTGCGGCCCTCGCAAGAAGATGCCGCTATCAGCATAAGGGGTAGCCCGGAATTCGATCCGCAATTCAAAGTTCTTGGGAAACTCTTCCGTCGTCCACAGAATCTGAAAGCGGCGTCCTTCCGGTGGAGTTGTGACTGCCAGCCCGTTGTTAACGGCCAGATAGCGACCATCGCGGGTGACTTTCTCGCTGGTAAACTTTTCCAGAATCTCCATCGTTTTGTTATCGCGGAACGACCAGCCCGAGAGCGTTTTTCCATCAAAGATTTCTCGGAAGCCAGCTTCAGGCTTCCAGGCCGCTTGAGCTTCCGTATAGCCCAGGGTCGTCAGTATTGGTCGAATGGCTTTCTTCCATTTGGCGTATCCGATTGCGTTGGGATGCAGCAAGTCGGGGAACTCGTCAGGATTGGCATCACCTTCGGCATTTGCAAATAGTCGCCAGGTGTCGACTACCGTAACGTTTGGATGAGCCATGGCCACCTTCTCGTAGAGCGCGTTAATGGCCTTAATCTTGTCTGCAGGCCGCGATTTGGAAGCACTGGCAGGAAAGACGAGGCAAGCGACCACCGGTAACCCCGGCTTGGCCGAGGCAATCTTCTCTAGAATCAGTCGGAAATTATCGGCAATCACCTCGGGCGTCGCACCTTCTTCGAGGTCGTTGGTCCCTCCTAAAAACACGATTCCTGTCGGGTTCAAATCGAGTACATCGACTTGCAACCGGTATAGCATTCCGCGGGTTGTGTCGCCGCTGATCCCTCGATTAGCCAGCTTGATCCCCGGAAAGTCTTGCGGCAGGCTTTCCCAGCCCTGAGTGATCGAGTCACCCAGAAAGACAAGCGCCCCTTGGTCTGCGGCTGCTTCTTTTTGCCAAGCAGTGCGCTTCTGGTTCCATAGGTTCCGAAACCAGTCATATCGCCGCACCGGCCCTGCCCCCGCAAACCCATCATCGGAATCGGGCAAGAGGACCGACTTGGCCTCTTCTGCCAGCACCACGGGCTGTGAAGCGATTAGCAAGAGGCCCAGCGCCAGCAGCAAGGCAAATCCGTTGAACAGCCCGGCAACGAGTAGCCCCGGCTGTTGATTGGTCCCTTTCGTCATCATGGGCGGCGATGTATGTTGAATACTCATTTGAATCCGTTTCTTTCGTGGTTCAAGTCAATCTCATCAGGCTTGTTGTTCAGAACCGATCTGAAGACTTCAAGTTACTCTCTAGAGTTAGGTTTCCAGCTCATCAATCTGATCAAGCTCGCTCGGCTGCTTGTCTTGCGTCGCTTTCATTGCCAACAGCACTACTAGTCCCACAGTGGTAACTCCCAGGCTGACAAGCAGCACCACCAATAGCCGCTGCACTAAACCAGCTCCAGCCGCATCACCCAGGCCGCTCAATAAGCCCCAGGCAAGCGAACAGCAGCCAAGTGCGTACAGAGTCAGCAACAACACCTGCAATAGCGTGGCGATCAACTTGACAGGAGAGGGAATCAAGGGAAAGGTTTCTTCTGATGTTGCGGCGGGACGAAAAAGCGAGCTTGCTGGCGACCAAGATGCAGGTCCACTGGCTCTAAAGGCTGCCAATCGTCTGGAAACAGACGTCACCGAATGAACAGGGCACCTCTGGCAAAACAATCGCAGCCATCGAACATACGCGACCCGTCCAGAATTGGGCAACCGTCTATATGGGGATTGCTGCTGCGAATCGACAATTCCCCCTCACCGACATTACTGTCACAATCCTACTTCCCGGCTGTCAAGGACCCTCGACCAAAGTTGGCTGGGCTTTTGTTCTTTTCAGGCCGCGTTGAAACAACCTTGGGTGGCGGGGCGCATCGCGGAAGCCCCGGATAGCTGGGTTTTCAACGCGGGGGCTTCCAAAGCAGCGCCCCAGCCACCCGCCCGTTTTCAAAACGTCGAAATTCTCAACCAAAGATGGACCAATCTGTCGAGAATTGGCAGCCTCCCCCTTCGATCAAATTCCCGCCCGCTGGAAATAGCACTTCGCCCTGGCGAATAACCGGTTTCGGGCTGCCCAGCGGTCCCCCGCTGGGGTAGAACTTCACGCGGCAAGCAGCTTCACAAATGCAGCCTGGGTTAAGCAGCATGGGTTAATTTGTCGACCAGACCCGGCTTGAAGTGAACGCCCCGTTACATAGGAATCGTCAATGTCTGAGTATCTGCAGGTGATCTTTCTGGGGATCGTCCAGGGGATCGCCGAGTTTCTGCCGATCAGCTCTTCAGGCCACCTGGTTCTCTCACAAGAACTTCTTAAGCGCTGGTCTGGTCAGGATGTGGGTGGCCACGAAGACTTGGCCTTGGATGTCGCTTTGCATGTTGGCACGCTCGGGTCTATTCTGGTGGTCTACTTCAAAGACCTGCTCAAGATTTTTCAAACGCCGCGCATTATCGCGCTAGTTG
>JAIXVG010000225.1 GCA_027483145.1 Planctomyces sp. | reverse complement strand
GACCAGATGGCAGTTCACTTGCCACTGTCAATTGAAGCCCAGGTTGAAGCGACGACGCTGATGATGTCGACGCACAACGTGTTCAGTCCTGCGAACGGGGCGCCGATCATTTCGCCATCGCAAGATATTGTGCTGGGTTGCTACTACGTCACCCTGAAGAAGCCTGGTCGCCCGGGTGACGGGATGATGTTTGGTTCGATCGCTGAAGTTCACACCGCCTTCCTGATGGGCAAGGTCGTTCTGCACAGCACGATTAAAGTGCGGATGCCGAGCGACAAACGGGTGAAGGGGGAAGGGGCCGACACCTACAAGCCAGGTGGTATCGTTGAGACAAGCGTTGGCCGCGTTATGTTTAACGACATGCTCCCTGCGAAGATGGCATTTTACAACTACGGGATGAAGAGCAAGGATTTGGCGAACGTCATTTCCGATTGTTACCTGGAACTGGGACGTCGCCAGACGATTCAGCTTCTGGATCGAATGAAGGAACTGGGCTTCCGAGAATCGACCCGCAGCGGATTGTCATTCGCGACGAGCGATCTCAAGACGCCACCAAATAAAGAAAAGGTGATCGGCGATGCCGAAGCCAATGTGCTGAAGCGTCAGAAGCTATATGAGCGTGGCGTGATTACCAGCCAGGAGCGGTATAACCAGGTGTTGGATACCTGGACTCATGCTCGTGAGCAGATTACTGCGGCGATGATGGAAGAGTTCAAGCACGACGTGCGTGATGGCGGGGCGTATGTGAATCCGATCTTCCTGATGGCCGACTCGGGTGCCCGAGGGGGTGTCGAGCAGATTCGGCAGCTTGCCGGGATGCGCGGACTGATGGCCAAGCCAAGTGGGGAGATCATTGAAACCCCAATTAAGGCCAACTTCCGTGAAGGTCTGACAGTGCTGGAATACTTCAGCTCGACTCACGGTGCTCGTAAGGGTCTGGCCGATACGGCTTTGAAGACGGCAGACAGCGGTTACCTCACCCGTAAGCTGGCTGACGTTTGTCAGAATCAGGTTATCACGATGGAAGACTGCGGTACGACCAAGGGGATTACCCGCGGCGTGATCTACCGTGGTGAAAAGGTCGAAGTGAGCCTGACCGACGCGATTCGTGGGCGCGTCAGCCGAACGAATATCGTTAACCCTATTACCGACGAAGTGGTGGTTCGGGAAGGGGAACTGATTACCGTTGATATCGCCCGCAAGATTGAGGCGATGGGTCTTGAGCGAATTCAGGTTCGGAGCCCACTCACTTGCGAAGCCGACCTGGGTCTCTGCCGTCGCTGCTATGGGATGGACCTGTCAACCGGTGCGATGGTTGAAGAAGGGTTGGCAGCCGGGATCATTGCTGCTCAAAGTATTGGGGAGCCTGGTACTCAGTTGACCATGCGTACATTCCACATCGGTGGAACCGCGTCGATTGGTCTGGAAGACAGCGAAATCAAGACCCGCAAAGCGGGTAAGGTACGGCTGGCCCGGATCCGCAGCGTGGTTAACGCCGAGGGTAAGTCAGTCGTTCTGGGCCGTAACGGCGAAGTAACAATCGTCGACAGCAAAGACCGCGAAGTCGAAAAGTACACCATTCCGAACGGGGCCGTGCTGCACGTCGCCGAAGGGGATATGGTTGCGGTTGAAGGGGTCATTTGTACGTGGGATCCGCACTCGGTCCCCATTTTGTGCGAAGTCGGCGGTAAGGTTCGTTACGAGGACCTGGTTGAAGGTCAATCGGTTCGTACCGAGAAAGACCCGAACGGGAACATTCGCCGGACCGTCATCGAGCATAAGGGGGATCTCCATCCTCAGGTGATTCTGGAAGATGGAACCGGGAAGATCCTCGACTTCTACTATCTCCCCGAACGGGCGAGTATCGAAGTTCAGGAAGGTCAGCAGGTTGGTCCTGGTGAAATTCTGGCGAAGACCCCGCGCGAGTCGATGGGTACCCAGGATATTACCGGTGGTCTGCCACGAGTGACCGAACTCTTCGAAGCTCGGAAGCCAAAAGATCCTGCGATTATCGCTGAGATCGATGGGACTGTTGAGCTGGTTGCAGAGAAGAAGCGTGGTAAGCGGCTCATTAACGTTCGCGGTGCGGACGGGACTGAAGTCGAACATGTTATTCCACACGGGAAGCAGCTTCTCGTTCACTCGAACGAACAAGTTCGGGCAGGGGATGCGCTGGTGCGTGGGCCGTTGGTTCCGCACGACATTCTGCGGGTCAGCGGTGAAGAAGCAGTGCAGGCCTACTTGCTGCATGAAATTCAAAACGTGTATCGGTCGCAGCGAGTTGGGATCGACGACAAGCATATCGAGCTGGTCATTTCGCAGATGCTGCGGAAGGTCAAAGTGGAAGACGTGGGGGATACCAACTTGCTGCCTGGCGTGCTGATCGACCGCCACGAGTTTCGCCGGTTCAACCAGCAATTGCTGGAGTGTGGTCGGGTGACCGAGCCTGGCGACAGTGAATTCCAGATTGATGACGTGGTGCCGCTGGCCACGATTCAGCAAGTGAACGACGAAATCGAAGCGGCTGGCGGGAACGTGATTAAGACCGCGAAGCCTCGCCCCGCAACCGCTTCGACCCAGTTGCTGGGGATCACAAAGGCAGCCGTCCAAAGTGAAAGCTTTATCTCGGCCGCCAGCTTCCAGGAAACGACCAAGGTGCTTACTGAGGCGGCGATCGCCGGTAAGTCGGACTTCCTGGTCGGCCTTAAGGAGAACGTGATTCTGGGCCACCTGATTCCAGCCGGGACCGGGTTTAAAGCTCACCAACAGTCGGAAGTCCGGATTCGTCCGGAAGCCTTGGCTGAAATTTACGCAGAGCGGGATCGGATTTTGGCCGCACGGGCGAATTTGCTGAATGAGCCAGACGTGGGTAGTGGGAATGCGGGTGGCTTGAAGGGCCTGTAACACTGGGCTGGCTGCCCGAAACGCCAGTTCTTCGCGTCTGTAAGCCCAAGAAGCTGAACAGGTTGGGAGCTGGCGAGTGAAAGGTGGTCAAGGAACTAGCCTGCATTCCTTGATGTTTTTTTGTGAGAGAATTACACTCCTATGCCCGCCAAAGATTCGGGATTTCCTTGCTTGAGGAGATTCGATTTGATGGCGTGCCGAAGTAAGAAACCTAACTGTAGGCTGTATTAAGAGTTACAGCCAATGAGACTGACATGCCAACGATTAATCAGCTAGTTCGCAAGCCTCGTGTTCAGCAGCCCAACCGGACGAAGTCTCCGGTGTTGGAAGGCTGTCCCCAGAAGCGGGGTGTTTGCTTGCTGGTCAAGACGGTAACTCCCAAGAAGCCGAACTCGGCTTTGCGGAAGGTAGCCCGTGTTCGCCTGTCGAACGGCAAGGAAATCACAGCCTATATTCCCGGTGAAGGCCACAACCTGCAGGAACACTCGATCGTGCTCGTGCGTGGTGGTCGTGTGCGCGACTTACCAGGGGTGCGGTACAAGATCATTCGTGGTGTGCTCGATACGCTGGGTGTGGCTAAGCGTAAGCAGGCCCGCAGCCGGTACGGGACCAAGATGCCCAAGTAGTTTGGGGTGTCGATGTCATTTCTGCCGAATCTGTTGTTGATTTGGCAGTTATGGATTGGGCTGAGCCAGTATCGATTTATTTGAGTATAGTGGACGTGTTTGAGTATCAGGCGAAGGTTTCGCCGGTTCGTGTGAAAGTCGAGCGAAGAGCAGATGGCCGATAAGTTTACCGCCAGTCGTGAACAACTCCGTCCCGATCCTCGGTTTGGTTCGAAACTCGCTTCGAAGTTCATCAATTGCTTGATGCACGACGGGAAGAAGTCGGTCGCGATGGGTGTGTTCTACTCGGCGATGGACATGATTGCCGAGAAGATCAGCGATCGGAACCCAATCGAAGTCTTCACGGTGGCTGTCGAGAACTGCCGACCTGGTGTCGAAGTTCGATCACGCCGCGTCGGTGGTGCCAACTATCAAGTGCCAACACCTGTGAATCCTAAGCGTCAGCAGACGCTGGCAATTCGCTGGATTCTGCAGGCATGTCGCGGCAAGAAGGGGCGTCCGATGGATCGCCGCCTGGCTGACGAATTGATGGCTGCCTTCCGTCGTGAAGGGGCTGCCATGACGCAACGCGAAAACGTCCACCGCATGGCCGATGCGAACAAAGCCTTCGCTCACTTTGCTGCCTGGTAAGTCACAAGCAGTTCAGCTGTGTAAAAAAAATGCGAAGCGGTCTGAATTTCAGACTGCTTTTTGCATTTCAGGATAAAGCAAAGCTAATGTTGAAGCTTGGCTGCATTATCCCGGATTATTCACGTCGGATACAACCGCAAACTAGTTCGCGGGGCGACTCACCAGTCGACTGCGCGAATGCGTTAGTCAGCCGGAAGGCGCTAGCGTCCAGTTGCGTTTGCTAAACTGAAACCGGACGCTAGCGCGTTCAGGCTGATTTCGAGAGAACGGACTCGGATTGTGTGATTCGCTCTCGATGAAAAAACATTGTATTTCCGACAGTTGCGATGTGAGGCCATGATCGTACGAGGCTTGTGTCGGATTTCTCTAATCCGGTGAATGGTTCGGGTAATGCCGAGTCGCCCGTTTGGAGCACTACACGACTTTTGATTGGGCGAACGACCGAGTGGTTATCAGGCGAGTCGCAGTGGGGACGGGAAATGCGACGGCTCAAGTTGACGCTGGCGTACGATGGGACTCGGTATGCGGGCTGGCAGGTGCAGAACAACGGGCTGGCAGTCCAGGCTGTTGTTGAAGGGGCGCTCGAAAGATTCCTGGGGACGCCAATTCGCGTGATCTCTGCAGGTCGGACCGATGCGGGGGTCCACGCACTGGGGCAAGTAATTTGCTTTTCGACTGAGAGCCAGATTCCCTGCAAAAGCTTTCGTCCGGCCCTTCAGAATTTCTTGCCAGACGATGTCGTGATTCGCTCAGTTGAGGATGTTCCGGCGCTATTTCACGCTCAGTTTCATGCGGTGCGGAAGCATTACCGGTATGTCATCCATAATGCCCCTGTGACCAGCCCATTTGTCAAAAACTATGTGGCCTGGCATCGAACGTGGCTGGATGATCGGGCCATGCAAGAGGCTGCGAAATGCCTGATTGGCGAGCACGACTTTCGGGCGTTTGAAACCAACTGGCCTAACCGCGCGACTAGCGTGCGAACCATCTACGAAGCCCGAGTCTCCCGGCATCAGACGTGGGATGTCTGGCAGCCAGTTTTTGGGGATGAGACCTCTTCGGATGAGTCCACCTCGGCTGGCCAAGGGTTACCTGCGATGCCCCGCGCAGGAGAGTTTGGTCATGATTCGTGGCTGGGTGACTATGTTTGCTTTGATATTGTGGGGAATGGGTTTCTGTACAACATGGTCCGAACGATTGTTGGCTCGCTCATTCATGTTGGTCGCGGCAAGTGGCCTGCATCCCGACTGCACGAGATTGTTGTCGGTGGGAAGCGGAGTGCCGCGGGCGAGACCGCTCCCGCAGCGGGGCTTTATCTGGTGAGGGTTGAGTACTGACGCCCCAGGTGTAGTAGACCCTAAACGCTATTTGTCAGGATTCGCGTACAGCACCTGGCTCATCGTGACGGCCGATGCTTAAGTGAGCCAAAAAAGCAGTGTCGAGCGGCTGACTAATGGCGACAGGCAGACTGCTACGATGGCTGATTGACGCGTGCACCGGTAGCCGGTCAAACCGATCTGCCGGGCAAGCCAGAAGTGGTACCCAATGCAGAGGCAGGGAGAACCGGAGTCGTGGCATAGCACGCAGTGGGACAGGAGACTTTAGCGTTGTTGGAGTACTAAAACTCGGCTTTGTAGTCGGCGGATAGTTCGCGGCGAACCTGGACAAAGCCGTCTTCGATTTGCCGCCATTCCGAGAACTGAACATCGCGGGCAGACATGTTCTCTTCTTTTTTGATCGCTATGCCATCGGCTCCAGCCTGATTGGCCATCGTTACTGAGTAGACGGTGTTTCCGTAAGGGGCGACTTGGGCCCAGTTGTAGGAACCATAGTAACGGTTGGCCCCAGCCGCTTGAGCTCGCGCTCCGGCCCGGATGTTGGCCATACGGAACGCCTGACCCTGATAACGAAGTGAATTACTCACTTTTTGCGAGAAAGCAATCAAACGTTCATCGACGTTCAGGACTGGCAACCGATCGATTTTGCGGGCTGCATTTTCAACCCAGGTTGCATGATTATCGCGCTGCTTGCTGAGGGCTTCGCGCACGTCTTCAAGGATTGTTTCGATTGATTTAACGTACTTTTGACTGGCGGCGATTGTCGCAGCGGTTGATGATTCTGCGACCTCGGCTGGGGACGTGGCGGCTGAATAGTCGGTGGTTTGGTATAGCCCGAGGATGCGGCGAACCGCTGCTTTGGTGATGGGGCCGGCAAAACTGATATCGGTCGAAGAGCCTGAGACGGTCCAGTCGTCGAGCGCAGGATTACTTGCCCCTAATTGCTGAAGGAACGCCCCGAGGGCTGGCTTGGCAATGGACATCAGTGGGCCGGACGGCTGACCGAATGTGAAAGTAAGCTGGGCTTCGATTGTGTCGGTGATTTTGATTTGCAGCGAAACTCCGCGCAGCGATGCAAGAACCAACGCCGCTTTGGGATCGATTTTGGCCCCTTCAGAAAGGGACTGAAGAAAGGCCCTGCAGGTTGCTTCATTGAGGATTCCGTCGGTGTCAAACAGCACAAGAATTGATGCTTCGTTTGCCAGGGGCATTTGCTGGGTCAGATAGGTCGAGAGAGCAGGCTGCACTTCAGCTGATAGCTGCTTAAGCCAGCGCTGGGTGGCTGCCTTGGGGGCGGCTGAGTGAAAGGCGAGGCGTTTTTCGCCCGCTTCGAGCATCATTCCACCATCCGGCAATTGGATGGCAGGCTGGCCTGCCACAGTAGTTAACTGGCCGAATCCCAGTTGTTCGAGCTTTGACAGAGGGGTGGGGCTGGCAAGTTCGATCAACGAATACTCACGCTGGGGTCGCAAGTCTCGTTCGAAGAGGCATTCCCCTCCAATGATGACCCGCTCGGTCCCTGGGGGGATGAGGGCATCGGCCTGGACGAACGCTTCGGCCGACTTGGCAAACCATTTTTCGCGAATCGACAGTGCAGAGGAGTAGATTTCGGACGCGTTAATCACGACGACTGAATTGACGTCGGGTGGCAGACCGGCAGCAACTGACGGAGCAGGCTCCGCCGCGTTCGCCTGTTTGTATGAGAACCCAGTACAGCTTCCAAGCAGAAAACCTGTCAGGACCAGCGATGCCAAAAAGGTCGGCCTGAGGGTAAACAGAGGGTTTGTTTGCTGGAAGCGAATGCGGGTTGATCGAGTCAGAAGGTACATCAGAACCTCTTATGCTGCAGAGTGTTTCTTATCGAGTAGCAGTCCGTGCTGGTTGCGGGCGAAAAGTCCCCCTGAGTGGAATCGGAATCGGGGGCAATTACAAGCGTGACTGACCCCTAACAGCGATGATTGGCTGGTCGTGAGGTACCGATCGTGCTCCGACCGGTCGTCGTGTAGCGGATATGCGGGTTTTCGAGGGCCATTTTTGGTCGAGCGGGGCGATTAACTGGTTTTTGCTCAGGCCGCAGGGGGGTGATGTCGAGTCTGAGAAGTTGCCAAGGAAGAATTGCTGTGTTGTGAATCCGAGAACGGATGAAGGCGAGTTCCCGATATGCCACCCCGTCGTCGGCCGACTGCTGCACCGGCTGCTGCTCGCCCGAGTGGACCAGCTCCTGCGGAATTGCTGGCAGGCTTCCAGCAGTATTTGTCAGCCGAGTGCGGGCTGGCTCAGAACACGCTGTTGGCTTATACGCGCGACCTGAAGCGATTTGCGAACTGGCATCAAGAGTCAGGCTCGCCGCCGCTCGCCCAAATAGAGCTTTCACACTTGAGTGCATACGTTCGGGCTTTGTACGACATGAAGCTGGCGGCGACCTCGATTGCGCGACATCTCGCTTCGCTGAAGATGTTCTTCAAGTATCTGGTGCTGGATGGAGTGCTGGCCAGTTCAGTGGCAGAACTGCTGAATGCACCCAAGCTATGGGAGCATTTGCCCAAGGTCCTCAGTGCGGCGACCGTCAACAAGCTTTTGGCTGCTCCATCGAGAGACGATCCCGCCCCGGCACGCGACCGGGCGATTTTGACGATGCTTTACGCCACCGGCTGTCGTGTCTCTGAACTGGCGAACATGATCGTGCGGGATGTGGCTTTCGATGAGGGATACTGCCGGTGTACTGGCAAGGGAAACAAACAGCGAATGGTCTCGCTGAACCCGCTGGCGATGGCTGCACTGACAAACTACCTGGAGACGGAGCGTCAAACTAAAGGGAAGGTGTCGCCCGAATCTCCTCTGTTTGCAACTCGCAGCGGGCGGGCGATGACGCGCATCGAAATGTGGAAGATTGTCAAACGCTGTGCGGCCCGAATCGGGATCAGCAAGGATGTCAGTCCGCATACGCTACGGCATAGCTTTGCGACCCATATGCTGGCGGGTGGGGCTGAGATCCGTGCCCTTCAGGAACTGCTGGGACATGCGAGTATTCGCACGACGCAGATTTATACGCACGTCGAGCATAGTCGGTTGAAAGCCTTGCATGAGAAGTGCCATCCCCGGGGGTAAGGTTCAAACGGGGGTACTGGAACGACTGGCGACTACCACCGACTGCGGACACTCGATCTACGGGTCAACGATTTCCTCAGAGGAACCCGCAGCCTACAATCGCCGCCAGCCGAGTGGTTGGAAGTGGCTGAGCGAATGGTTCTTCTGATGAGTGGGAGAGCCAATCGCCAACAGGACAACGGGCAAAAAAAGGGGAGTGCGTGCAATATCTACTGCTGGCAGTGGCAGGTTACCTGGCGGGGTCGATTCCTTTTGGCTGGCTGTTGGGCTGGTGGGTCAAAGGGGTTGATATTCGGGAGCACGGAAGTGGGAATATCGGGGCCACGAACGCCGGACGCATTCTGGGGAAGAAGTGGGGATTCCTGGCCTTGAGTCTCGATGTCTTGAAGGGAGTCCTTCCGGTCTGGCTTGTCCCTGGGTTATGCATTGGTGAAGCAACGAGTGGCGATACGGCTCACGTGCTCGTCGGAATTGCAACGATTGTGGGGCATGTCTTCCCCTGCTGGCTGGGCTTTCGGGGAGGAAAAGGGGTGGCCACCGCATTGGGCGTGGCAGGGATGCTATCGCCATTAGCAGCCGCAGCCGCCTTGGGGGTGTTTTTGTTGGCGCTAGCTGCCAGCAGGATGGTTTCGGTTGGTTCGGTTTTGGCGTCAACGTCTTACGCAGTTTGGCATTTTGCCGTCTCCCCGCTGATTCAGCAGACGGATGTGGGGCCGTGGAGTCAGTCGACGGCGGCCCTGTCAATCTTCAGCTTGGCGATTCCAGCGCTGATTGTGATTCGTCATCGAGGGAACATGAGACGAGTTTGGGACGGGACGGAGGCCAAATGGGGTCAAAAGGCTACCGAACCGGCAAGTGACGACGGGCAGGGCTAAGCTGGCCGAATGCCAGACGATAGACCCTAGGCAACTTTGACCTGGTTCGACAGGCTGAACTGATGGCTGACTGCCATCGCTGCCTGCGAGACCAATTGCTTCGCATAGAAACTGCAGGCGGTCCCAGTGACGACCACCAGGTCGCCATCAATCTTTACGCGCAGTGAACGGACCAAACCGGCCGTCTGCTCGCGAATTTGCCGTTCTATCTGGCTGGTGAGAATTCCCTGCGTTCCTTCACCATGACGGACAAGACTTTGCGCCAACATGTCTACCTCTCCCCGGCCCGCAGAAAGATTCCATTTATCAAACTGCCCGACATCATCTGTTTGCCAGAACGTTTACCGGCTGGCTACCTGACTGATCACCGACTTGGCGCAACGTCGTTACGATTTTGGGGAGATCATCAGGGCTGAGAGCGAACATGCTCGACTTTCACGTCCATCGAGCAGTGTGTTTCAGATTGAATCGCGAGTTTAAGGGGACCAAAGAGACTTCGGACTACGGAACACGATGATGGCAGAGATGCCGCTCGAAAAGAGGGAATGAAGAGATATCGATCCAGCAGCCCCTCGACGCTACCCTTCCAAAACAAGCAAGTCAAAGGAATTCTTCCGCAACTTGTAGTGGAATTTGCAAGAGGGGCCAGATTGCAAGAAGCTGAAGAATCTCGCAGTTAGCCATAGTTATTTGCGTTTCCCAGACTTCGCGATTTGATGAGTACGAATACCTAGAAATGGCCGACTGCGGACTTTCGAACCGGTCATTGGTTCTGTTAGCTTCGAAGAGGAAAGCGGGAAGAGGCTCCCCAACAAACGACGTAGCTCGATGACTTGTAGTTTTGGCAGGATGGGTCGACTGTGGAAGATATTGAACAGAAGTTTCTGGACCAGATTTTGGCAACACCCAGTCCATCCGGGTACGAGCAGCCGATTCAGGCGATTGTTCAGGAGTATGCTGCCACGTTTGCGGCTGAGGTGAAGCGGGACTGGCATGGCAATTTGACGGCCATCGTCAATCCGGGTGGCAGCCCGCGGATTATGCTGGCAGGGCACTGCGACCAGATTGGCCTGCTGGTGAAGAACATTGACGATCGGGGCTATCTTTGGGTCCACGCCATTGGGGGCTGGGACCCGATGATCTTGCTCGGGCAGGGGGTTCAAGTCTGGACTAAGTCGAACGGGGCGATCTCGGGCGTGATCGCGCGAAAGCCGATCCATTTGTTGACACCTGACGAGCGGAAGAATGTCCCGGAAATCAAGAACCTGTGGGTCGATATTGGGGCGGCGAATGGCGAAGAAGCACGCTCGGTCGTCAGCATTGGGGACCCGATTACGGTGCAGCTTGGCTATCGGCCACTGCGCAATGGGCTGATTTCTGGGCCAGGAATGGATAACAAAGTGGGTGTGTGGACCGTGATGACGGCGGCTCGCCGGGCCAGCAAGCTGGAACCACGCGCCGCGATTTTCGCGACATCGACAGTTCAAGAAGAGATTGGATTGCGAGGCGTGCAGACTAGCGGCTTTGCGACCGACCCTCAATTGGGGATTGTGGTTGATGTGACTCACGCAACTGATTGCCCGACGATTGATGAAAACCAGTACGGCAGGATTAAGCTGGGGCAGGGGCCGGTGTTGTATCGCGGGCCGAACGTCAATCCTCGGGTACTGGAGACGCTGGAGCGATTGGCACGGGCAGAGCGGATACCAGTGCAGATTAATGCCTTAGCGACTGCGGCCAGTAATGATGCGGCCGAGTTGCAGTTGACTCGCGGCGGGGTGGCAACGGGCCTGGTCTGTATTCCGAACCGCTATATGCATAGCCCGGTCGAAGTGGTTTCGATCAGTGATCTGGACCATGCGGCCAACTTGATTGCTCACTTTTGTGCGTCGGTCACTGCCGAAAGTGACTTTACCCCGTGATTTTCGCACGAGACGTTTCTCGTGCTGGGGCCAAACAGCGAGGCGATTGTGGCCTTGTGGGGCCACAATCGCAGGGCCACCCCAATAGATTGCAACGCTGCCGGCCTGGGCCGGACACATAAAAGGTTCCTGGCACCTTTTTTCGGCCGACAGACGGGGCTAAAGTACGGTTTCTTTGGCTGGATGCACAAGGGGTGGTTGATGGCTGTTTTGTCCATGCGTATACTGTGACGCAGAGTCTTGGCGGAAACCGGGTACTGGTCGAATCGGTCACGGGGGAGCTATGGACTTTCTGAATAGAGAATTGGGCTTCGACCTATTGCATCCTCTCATCAACACGTGCGTAACGCAGACGGGTGGCCAGAGTGGGAATTCAGTCGCGGATTCTGTTGTCGGGTTCGGCTCCCGAGCTTGACGAGCGGATTCTCGAAATTCTCCGCCAAAACTATGTCCTCGCCCAGTCAGAGCCGTGGAGCGGAACGACTTGGCAGACTCCACCCGCCGATGTCGTGGCGGTGCTGGCAGTCGGAGAGAGCCTCGCTTCGGCGGCTCGCCTGGCCGAACTCAGGCTGATGCTCGATTCCCTGCCAGACGGGATTGCCATTCTCGATCACGAGTTTCGGCTGCGATGGTGGAACACCCGATTTGCCCGAATGGCCCGGGTGGCTGATCTGGAGGGGGCCGACTGTCTTGAAGCCTTCGGCCAGCCCGACATCGAGGGCTCTGAGCTAACCCCCATTGGAACGGCGTTTGGCTCGGGCCGGGTTGTGCGCTCGACCTTGCGAATGGGTGACAAGCAGTTTTATGAACTGATCGTCTCTCCCATTTTCTTCTTGGCCACCAACACTGAAAAGGATGGGACGGCAGCCAACGCTAATGGCGTCTATCCGCATCAACTGGCAAGTGGAGCGTTTTCATCGGCCCGTACACCTGCCGTGCCGGTAGCTCTTTCGGTGACCGTTCGAGATATCTCCAGTGAAATTCTGCATCGCCAGAAGTTGAATGCAATCCATCAGGCCGGGCTCGAGCTGGGTGAGCTTTCAACCGATGACCTGGCCGATACGACGATTGAAGATCGGACCGAGCTGCTCAAGCAGAAGATTGTCCTGATTACTCAAACCGTGCTGGAATTCGAAACAGTTGAGATTCGGCTGCTCGACCGGGCGACGAATCGGCTCGATCCGCTGCTTAACGTCGGGATGACACCCGAGGCTGCTAATCGCGAGCTATTTGCCAGCG
>JAIXVG010000357.1 GCA_027483145.1 Planctomyces sp. | reverse complement strand
TCGCTGCCAACCCTGGCGGGAAATGTGGTCAGCATGGTGGCTGGCGGGAATACGCTGGTTGTTAATCCACACCCTAATGGCGCCCGCATCGCTTGCGAAGGGGTGCGGCGATTCAACAAAGCCATTTACGCCGCGACCGGTTTACAGAACGTGATCACTATCGTCGATACCCCCACGCTCGAAACAGCAGCAGCCATTTTTGGCCATCGGGGGGTTCGCCTGCTCTGCGTTACCGGTGGACCAGCCGTCGCTCGGGCAGCGATGGAGAGCCGCAAGAAAGCAGTGGTCGCCGGTCCTGGCAATCCTCCTGTGGTTGTTGATGAAACGGCTTGCCTCGACAACGCTGCGAAATCAATCGTGCAGGGAGCTGCCTACGATAACAATTTGTTGTGTATTGGCGAGAAGGAAGTGTTTGCGGTTGAAAGCATCTTCGACAAGCTGATGGATACGATGAGCCGCAAAGGTGGGTATCGGCTGTCTGCCAAAGAAGTCGACAGCCTGACCAAGCTTGCCTTTGGTCCTCCGAAGGAACCAGGCGGTCATGCCGTGCTCAATCGCGATCTGGTGGGTGCTGACGCGTCAAAGCTGGCTGAACTGATCGGCGTTCGGGTGCCAACGGGAACCCAACTGCTTTATGGCGAAACTGATGAAGCGAACCCATTCGTTCCTGAAGAACAGATGATGCCGTTCGTTCCGTTCGTGCGAGCAAGGAATGTCGATCATGCGATCGACATGGCCATCGAGCATGAACATGGCTTCCGGCACACCAGTCTGTTGCACTCCCGCAATGTTCAGACCATGAAGAAGATGGGTGAGGTGATGGACACAACCCTCTTCATTAAGAACGGCCCATGTATGGCTGGCCTAGGCCTTGGCGGCGAAGGCTACCTGAGCTTCAGTATTGCGACTCCAACTGGCGAAGGGGTCACCACACCACTCACGTTTACCCGCAGCCGCAGGCATGTGTTGGTTGAGGGTTAATGAATAGTTGAGGGTTGAGAGTTGATGGTCAGACAAAACCATCAGCCAACCGCATTTCCCTCAACCCTGAACTCTAAACTCTCAACGGTTCCGAAGGAAGCCCATGCAAATTGCCCGAATTATTGGCCGTGCAACATCGACGGTGAAACATCCGTCGCTGGGGGGTTGGCGTTTGCTGATCGCACAGCCGTTGGGTGCTAAGGGGCAGTTTGATGGACCACCCCAATTGACGATTGATGCATTGGGGGCCGGGATGGGTGCTGAAGTGATGATCAGTTCCGACGGAGCCTATGTCAGGCAGTTAGTGGGATCCAATCAGACGCCAATCCGTTGGGTGGTGATTGGGTTGGTGGATGAGGAGTTGAGGGTTGAGAGTTGAGAGGACAAAGAGTTGGTCTCGCTTAAGCAGGCGAGCCGGGGGCGTCAGCCCTCGGGTTCTAGTTGACTGAAATGAGTGCCTGCTAACCACATTAGGTTTTTGATTCGCTGAACTTTGATTCGCTGAACAGAGAGATATTCGTGACTGTGCCTGCTGCTCAAATCGATGCCATCGTGCAAGCCGTCCTGGCTGAGCTGGGACATGGCGCGCGGTCGCCTTGGCCAGCAGGTCGGCCAGCAGTAAGCACGACATCAACGGCTGTGGCACCATCAACCGCTTCATCTGTCGCTGCACCCAAAACAATCGCTCTCAACGACAAAGTCATTACTCCCGCAATTCTCGCCAGCCGATTCCAGGCCGGGGCGACGCTTCAGTTAACTGCTGGATCAATTTTGACCCCTTCTGCTAAAGACTGGCTGCGGGACCGCCGAGTTTCCTGGACGCAGACCAGCAAACAGAACGCCTCAGGTCAAAGCAACTCACACAATACAGACGGGGCCAACTGGCAACTCGTAGTCGTCTCAGCCACGCCAACCGTCCAGACGTTGCTGGCCTCGGCCCGCAAGAACAAGCAATTCAGCAAAGTCGAAATTCTGGGAACATCGACCGAAGCCGCCAACTATTCGGCCCGAGTCGTCGCAACCGGCGAAGCGGCAGGTGTCCTTGTTGTTTCGGAACAGGCGGCAGCGATTGCCTGCAAAGCCAATCGAGGGACCAAGGTTCGGGCCGCAGTCGCATCGTCGGCTGATGGCCTGCGAATGTTATGGCCCAGCTTGTCTCCCAACGTGGTTTGCGTGGTCCCTCACGGTAAGTCGTTCATTGATCTGCGAAACATGGCCTTAGATTGCGTTCAACGCGTCCCTACTGAACCGGCCAATTGGAACTAACCTGATGCGTATTGGCGAAGTGATCGGCAAGTTGACCCTGTCGCGCTGGCATCCCAGCTTGCAAGGGGGACGCTACGTGATTGTCGAACCAATGCTGGCAGCGGGCCTGAAGGGGGATGCAGCAGGTCGCGAGGAAGCGATTATTGTCTATGACGAACTGGGAGCAGGACCTGGAACAATGATCGCCATCAGCGAAGGAACCGAAGCAGCAGCCCCATTCGATCCAGTCATGAAACCAATCGACGCCTACAACTCAGCCATGCTCGACTCGATTGAGCTGGAAGAAGACTCGACCAGCAAAACCTGATACCCCGACGTGACGTGGGGCACACCAAGTCAACACCTTGATTCAACAACATATACGACTAACAAGTTCGATTACTCAGAAACAACCAGCAGTAACACCATCTGAAGGAATAACACCATGTCGACAGTCAACAAGTGGAACAGTGGCATCAACGATCGCGGCCTCAAAGAGCAAATCTGCGAAATCGGCCGTCGCGTTTACAATAAGGGTTTCGCAGCAGCGAACGACGGAAACATTTCGATTCGCGTCGGCGAGAATGAAGTCTTGTGCTCACCAACCATGATCTGCAAGGGGTTCATGACTCCTGATGATATCTGTGCGGTCGATATGCAAGGGAACCAGATCGCCGGAAAGCGTAAGCGAACCAGCGAGATTCTGTTGCACCTGGAAATCATGCGAAATCGCGAAGACGTGAAGGCTGTGGTTCACTGCCACCCACCTCATGCCACCGCGTTCGCTGTTGCTCGCGAACCAATTCCCCAGTGTATCCTTCCTGAAATCGAAGTCTTCATGGGAGAAGTTCCCATTGCTCCATACGAGACCCCTGGCGGTTCAAAGTTTGCTGAAACAGTCACTCCGTTCCTTAAGGGAACAAACACAATCATCCTGACCAATCACGGCACGGTCAGTTTTGGCAAGACGGTCGAAGAAGCTTATTGGAAGACCGAAATCCTCGACGCTTACTGCAAGATTCTGCTGTTGTCGCAACAGCTTGGCCGAGTGAGTTACCTCAATGAGCGCGAGTCGGTCGAATTGCTCGACCTGAAGAAAAAGCTCGGTTTCGATGATCCCCGGTTCCATGTAGAGAACTGCGACCTCTGCAGCAACAGCGCGTTTCGCGAAGGCTATAAGGGGAACCAACCCCAGCCGAAAGCCTTCGAGCCCCCTCCCCAATACGCCGGTTACCTCGAACGCCAAACTAGTGGCGGTTCATCGGCTGGCAAAGCCGAACCCGATACTGAAACGCTCGTCAAGCTAATCACCGAGCAAGTTCTGGCAGCCATGAAGAAGTAGACGGCGCCCCTTAATGATCGTCATTGGCGTGACATCACATACCAGTTACTTGGGCAGTCCTTATTCGTCAATCGGTCTTTTCCGCAAGCAGAGTTCAAGACCCCGTTTCAAAGAAGGTTCGCAGCATGAAAGTCAGCATTATTGGTGGTGGCGGTTTGGTTGGGTCTTGTGCAGGGTTTGCATTGCAGGCAGGCCGCATTGTACGGGAAATCGCCTTAATCGATGTCAATCAGGATCTGGTTGAAGGGCAAGCCCTCGACCTGTTGCATGGGGCAAGCCTTCTGTCCGATCAGGTCATTTCCTCTGGAACGACCGACCTCGCCAAAGGGAGCGACTGCGTGGTGATCACCGCCGGCTTGCGTCGCAAGCCCGATGAAAGCCGCCTTGACCTGATCAATCGCAATGTTTCGCTGTTCAAAGGAATTCTGGCTGACCTCAAGAAGGTCGGCCTGCCGAAGCATGCCATTGTGTTCGTCGTTTCTAACCCTGTTGACGTGCTGACCTATCTGGCTGCCAAGGAGCTGGGCCTTCCTTCATCGCAAGTGATCGGCTTAGGAACAGTGCTCGATACAACCCGCCTGCGCAGTATGCTGGCCCAGAAGATTGGCGCTCCGCCCACTCAGGTTCAAGTCACCATTCTGGGGGAACATGGCGATAGCATGGTCCCCATTTGGTCGAACGCCCAAGTTGCTGGCATGCCGCTCGAAAAGTTCCCTGGTGTCACTCCGACCCTTATCGCCGAAGTCGAAAAGAAGACTCGCGGGAGTGGGGCCGAAGTGATCAAGAAGAAAGGTGGCGCTGGCTTTGCCGTCGGCGTTTCCATCGCCGACGTCGTCCACGCGATCGCCCTCGATCAACGTCGCATTCTGCCGGTATCAAGCCTGCAGACAGGCGCTTACGGCTTACGCGATGTCGCTATTTCGGTCCCCACCATCGTCGGCCGCGGCGGTGTCCATGGAGTGGTTGATGTCGAGCTGTGGCCCAAGGAAAAGATGGCCCTCCTCAACAGTGGAAAGGTCCTTCGCGAAACGATCGATAAGGTGCTGTAAAGCGAACTGGCTTCCGCTCAGCCTCTGCTAAATGCAGAAAGCATTCTCGAGTGGCAATCGGCTGCATCGAGGCCTGCTGATGGGGCTGCCGCTCTCATGACAGCAAACAGGGCCGACATTTCTGGCGATCTCGGCAGACCTTGCCGAAGTTGGCGGTTTTCGGTATCACTTGAAACCCTTCGGCAGGTGTGGCCGGGCATGATGCCTGAAAAAACACGCCTGATTCTGCCGATTCCCTCAACCGGGCAAGGAGGCCCTGGCATGAGCGATACATTGCGTATTTTTACCCCAGTCGAGCAGATTGGCCATTCCGGCCCCGACTTGCTTGGGGCCGATCGGGGCCATC
>JAIXVG010000449.1 GCA_027483145.1 Planctomyces sp. | reverse complement strand
CCGGGCCAGCGGAAAATTGGGGGGGACCTTCAGGGGGAACCGATTTTCTGCTTGCCCGGCCCGGCGACGGATTTAGCGTGCCCATCACTGAGCCGCGTGGGTCGGGACTGCTCAGACCTGCCACACAGGAGACGTGACAAACTAGTTCTCCGAAACCACTACCCCACAGAACCAAGCCGCTCCGCCATGACTTCTTCCAACAGAGACAGTTGGCGATGAAGCGAGACTCCACCAACCGCCTGAAACCATGCTGATCACTGGCTGCGAATTCCGAACAACTCGGCCCGCACGGCCAGGACTTCGCCCGCTTGCCGGTGACTCCAAGACCGACCGGGTCGGGCCAAGGCTCGCCAACACTCGGCAGAAACTGTCTCGCAGCCGAACACGAACAATCCTTGGGCGTCATGGCTAATGATCTGGCTGCCGATTGCCAATCCGTGACAACCACACCAAGGCCCTGCAAAGTTCCCAGAAAAGTGGTGACTCACGAGGACATCGCTGCTACAGTGGACAAGGAACAACGAGGAGTCATTCGCCATGAATTTTCAGATCACCCTTCCCGAGCCACTGAGCCGCGTCGTCGCTGAGCGAGCGGCGGCTGCGGGGAAAGACCCAGAGACATTCCTCGAAGAGATCGTGACCCAAGAAATCGGCGAGACCGAGATTCTTGATCCGGTTTCCGTGGCGGTTTCCTCGGCCGACATCTCTCAAAAACTCCGGATGCTCATTCACCAGCATGGAATTGCAAATGGCCGCTGCGATGACAGCCGCGACTCGATTTATGCCGGACGGGGTGAATGAAGGTCCTTCTCGACACGAACGTCTTGCTGCGTTTGGATGATACGGCCCATCGGCAGCATCCCGCCGCCTTGGCGGCCGTCGAACAACTCTTAGCCTCAGGACATGAACCGCTACTGGTTCCCCAAGTCGTCTATGAGTTCTGGGTCGTGGCGACTCGGCCCTTGGATGTTAACGGCTTGGGGTTAACGACCAAGAAGACGGCCGAGATTCTGGCTGATTGGCTGGGGATGTTTCGCTTGCTCTTGGATGAACGCGGGGTCTTCGGCAACTGGCAGCAATTAGTCGTGCGGCATGATGTCAAAGGGAAGCAAGCTCATGATGCCCGGCTGGTCGCGGCAATGGACCGGCATGGCGTGACACAGCTCATGACATTCAATACGGCCGACTTCGAACGGTTCTCGCATATCACGCCCCTCTCGCCAGTGAGCGTGGCTGCGGGAGAGCTTCCCACGTAGGGCAAGTCTCACATCAAAGGCCCGCTCTAGTCCTGGTCCACCTTGCGGTTGGTCGGCCTTGGGTCTGTCCCCGCAACTCGACACTTGGGTTTCTCCTTCGAGTCCTATGGACACGGGTTGCCAACGACTGCCAACCCGTGCCAAGTTCACCGGTCCCCCTCTTGCTGCGTCGTCCCCACCTACGATGGGTGATCACCGCTTGATTTGTTGAGTGGCGTTAACCTTTTCGCAAACAGTCTGCAGGTAGAATGGGACATGCTGCGAATTATTCAGAATAGCTCGTCCGCTGGGGCGAAAAGCTACTACAGCACGGCTGACTACTACACCGAAGGCCAGGAGCTGGTCGGGCAATGGCGGGGCCGTGGCGCAGCAGCTTTAGGCTTCGAAGGAGTGATCCAAGCAGCCCAGTGGGACGCCCTCTGCGATAACTTGCACCCGGAGACGAATCAGCCCCTCACACTCCGCCGGAACGAAACCCGGCGCGTGGGCTATGACTTTAATTTCCATGTCCCCAAGAGCGTATCACTCCTCTATGGTCTGACCCGGGATGAACGGCTGCTTGATGCGTTTCGGGATTCGGTCAACGCGACGATGGAAGACATGGAGGCTGAACTCCAGACTCGTGTCCGGAAGGGGGATCAAAATGTCGACCGCTTAACGGGGAACATGATCTGGGGAGAGTTCATTCACTTCACCGCACGGCCCATTAATGGAGTCCCGGATCCCCATCTCCATGCCCATTGTTTTGTGTTTAACGCGACCTGGGACGCTGCGGAGAAGGCCTGGAAGGCGGGGCAATTCGCGGGCCTGAAGCGGGATGCTCCGTATTTCGAAGCGGTCTTTCATTCCCGGCTGGCCAGTCGGTTAGGAGAACTGGGCCTGGCCGTCGAGCGGAAGAAATGGGGCTGGGAACTCGCTGGCCTGGATGCCGCGACGCTGGAGAAGTTCTCTAGGCGGACGGCCCAGATTGAAGAGGAAGCTCGCAAGCTGGGAATTGATTCACCAGAGGCCAAGGCCGAACTGGGTGCCAAGACCCGTGAACGAAAGCAGAAAGACCTACCATTTCCGGCCCTTCAGCGAGAATGGGACCACCGCCTTACTGAGCAGGAACGGCTAGCCTTCGAAGCACTCGCCCGCCACGTCGGTTCGCAACCCTACAAAGAGGAGGCCGATGCGGCTCAAGGAGCACTCGAACGAGCGGTTGAGCATGTCTTTGAACGGAAGTCGGTTGTCCCCAAACGAGAGCTATTGACCCAAGCCCTAAAACGGTCGGTGGGAGATTCGAATCTGGCTCAAGTCCACGCCGCCTATGACGCGGCTCCCTTGATTCGGGCGAAACGGGATGGTCGGCAATTGGTCACGACTCCGCTGGTGATGGCCGAAGAGCGGGCGATGATTGCGTTTGCGCGGAATGGACGAGGGACCGAGCTACGCCTGGGACCAGCTGAGCATCACTTCACCCGTGATTGGCTCAATGCCGATCAGCGTCGGGCTGTCGCGCATGTGTTGCGATCGACCGACCGGGTCATCTTGGTGCGGGGAGCAGCCGGAGTCGGGAAGACCACCATGTTTCAAGAGGCGGTCGAAGCGATTGAACAGCACGGCCAGACCGTGTTCGCGTTGGCCCCATCAGCCGCTGCGAAGACTGTGCTGCAAGACGAAGGCTTCGAGCGGGCCGAAACGGTCGCCCGGTTCCTCGTTGATCCCGAACTGCAACAAGCGGCCGCCGGACATGTCGTTTGGATTGATGAAGCGGGGCTATTGGGAACGAAGGCCTTGGGGCAAGTCTTTCAGTTCGCCGAGAAACATCAGTTCCGAGTCATTCTTTCCGGAGACCGCAAGCAGCATGGCTCGGTCGAGCGGGGGGCCGCTCTGCGGCTCCTGGAAATCGAGGCGGGTCTCGTTCCGGCTGAGATCCGTGAAATTCAACGGCAGCGGGGTCACTACAAGTTGGCCGTCAGGGCGCTGGCCGCAGGGGATACCGAACGGGGTTTTGAGGAACTCGATCGGTTGGGCTGGATCAAAGAGATGGCCCCCGACGAACGAGACCAGCAGATGGCGGCAGACTATGTGGCCTCCGTCACCAAAGGCTTGGAAACCCTGGTTGTTTCACCAACCCATCGCGAGGGTGAACGGATCACCTCTCAAATTCGTGGCCAACTGCAAGCAGCTGGCCGCGTAGGAACCGAAACACGGCAATTCGAGGCGCTGGTGAATCTTAAATTGACCGAAGCGGAGCGGGCCGAGCCAGAACAGTACCAGCCGGGCCAGGTGATCGTTTTTCACCAGAACGCTACTGGCTTCCGGAAAGGAGAGCGGCTGGCAGTGGGGGCAAGCCCAGTCCCTCTCGATAAGGCCGCCAGGTTTCAGGTCTTTCAGCCTAAGGGGATCGAGCTAGCCAAGGGGGACCGGTTACGGGTCACTCGCAATGGCAAAACGCTCGATGGTCTCCATCGTCTCAACAATGGAGCGATCTACGAGATCCGAGAGTTTGATGATGCGGGGAATATCGTCTTAGCCAACGGCTGGACGATTGCCAAGGACTATGGGCATTTGACGCACGGGTATTGCGTGACGAGTCATGCCAGCCAGGGCCGGACCGTTGACCGCGTGTTGATCGGCCAAGCGGCCGAAAGTTTTTCGGCCTCATCGAGAGAGCAGTTTTATGTCTCCGTGTCGCGAGCACGCAAATCGGCCGTGGTTTTTACGGAGGACAAACAAGGACTCTTAGCCGCCATCCAGAAGTCTGATCCCCGGCTGAGTGCAACCGAGCTAGCGGCCGGTCTGCCACCCTTTGAGCGGGGAATCATGATTAAGCAGTTGCAGCCCGAGTGGCAACCGATTTTGCCTGACCAATTATTGCAGCGAGAACGAGAGGCCATCTATGACCGATAATTTACTGCAGCGATATCTTCACCGTAGCCCCGAGCAGCCTGCCACTGGGGTCGCTCCTGCCGAAGCCGAGACCCTCGACGATCTAGGGGCGTTCGGGTGGCTGCGAGGTGTGCGAGAACGAGCGGTGATGCTCGAACTCCGCAAGAAGGATGGAAACATCCTGGCTGTTGGTTACGCCTGGCTCGACCGGGTCGAGTTTGATCCATCGATCGGGATCACCCTCCATAGCGGCGGCCAGATCATTCGGTTGCAGGGGCGTCATCTCAATGGCGAACTTCGGCCACAAGTTCGGTTGTTCCAGGGAATCTGCCGACATCGGGTCCCGTGGGTTCAGGAAGCAGATCAATTGGCCAGCTTGGCGACCAATGGAACACGAACCGTGATTGAGAAGATTGAATGGTGATTTACCTTGCGCGAAGCCGTCACTTCGGGTAGCATGGAATTCGATGCGAATTCCATGCGAAAGGATGTTCCTATGCTCAATCTCGAAAACGGCATCGAGTCGCTGACCAACTTCAAGCGGCAGACGGCCGACTATTTGCGGCAGTTGCATTCGACCGGCGAACCGATGGTCCTCACGGTCAACGGCCGAGCCGAGGTCGTCGTCCAGGATGCGGCGACCTATCAGCGACTGGTCGAACAAGCCGCGAAGGCCGATCGGGAGGAAGCCATCGCCGCGATCCGGGAAGGGTTAGCCGACGCAGCTGCGGGCCGCGTGAAACCGGCCCGTAAGGCCCTTAAAGCACTGGCCAAAAAGTTCGGCATTCCCACTGCGGACGAATGAGATGTTGTATCGGGTGGTCTTGACCCACAAGGCGGAAGCAGATGTTGCCTCGATCCTCAAATGGTTCGCGGACCAGCAAGCGACCGACGCGGCGGACGATGGTTCGCTCAGTTGCTAAGCAAGCTAGAGACGCTGGAGCAGCACCCGGAGCGGTGCCCGCTGGCGGATGAGTCGGAGGCGATCGGCGAGCCGATT
>JAIXVG010000463.1 GCA_027483145.1 Planctomyces sp. | reverse complement strand
CGCTAAATCGAACCCCTTAATGGCCGTTGCATCCCGGATGCAGCGGCCATATTGTTTTGAGAAGAGTTCGCCAGCAACCATCAGCCGCCACGCGCTAGCGTGCGGTTTCTTCGTACAAATGATTTCGCCTCCACTGCCGAAAACCCAAGCCGTCAACAAATCAACTCATTCGCGCCACCTGACACATCTCAACGGAGTCACCACCATGACGTTCAACATCGAAGACCGCCTCAAAGAACTGGGGATTGTCCTCCCAGAAGCCCCCAAACCCGTCGCTGCCTATGTCCCCGTTCTCAAGTCGGGCCGAATGGTTGTAGTGAGCGGCCAACTCCCCATGCGCGGCAAGGAGGTTGCGTTCACAGGTAAGGTGGGAGAGCACCTCGATGAAGCGACTGCTGCCCAGGCCGCTCGCCTTGCCGCCATCAATTGCCTGGCTCAGCTGAAGGCCTGTCTTGGTACCCTCGATTGCGTGACTCGAATCCTGCGTGTCGAGGGCTTTGTCCAGTCGGCTCCCGGCTTCACCTTTCAACCCTTGGTCGTTAACGGTGCCTCCGAGTTACTCGTCGAAGCTTTTGGCGACATCGGCCGTCATACCCGCATCGCCGTCGGCGTCTCCGAACTCCCCTTAAACGCCTGCGTCGAAATCGCCCTCTGGGCCGAAGCCGCAGAATAAGCAAAGCAATTGGCAACGCTACGCCCAACGAGCCGAAACGCGCTAGCGTTCGGTTCCTTCGCCGCAACGATCACAGACACTCTGTTCTTGCAGTATGGAGCGTAACCCAATCGAACTTCGCCTATCCCGCATTATTCATGCAAGGAAGCTCTTATCAGCCGAAACGCGCTAGCGTGCGGTTTCTTGGATTTTCTGCTCAAAACAGTTTGTTTCTTGCTGGTTAGCCGCAACTCTAATGACCACACACACTTGCTCACACTTTCAAGACCCGCGTGAATAATGCGGACTATTCACGTTGCCCTATTCGACTGACGAATAGCGAGAAATAGTCAACCTCGCCAACGTTTGTCGCCAACTCCTTCAATGCCTCTAGCGTCCGCGAAGGTTTCCACTCTTCATCTGCTAGCTCACGGCCATAGGGTACGACGAGGTTGCCCAGACATCGCCTTGGATGTCCGGGGTCGCAGGCACAAGCGGGATAGAACGCTATCCTATCCTATCCTATCCTTAATTGGCCTCTTGTTGTTCCACAACCGAGACGCTCAAGGCAGCGTCTCGGCCACCATGCGAAAAAACACGGCGATCCCGTTTGCTCGAAAGTGCACACACCAGCAAGTTCTGACAAAGAGTCACTAATCAATGAAAAGAATGCAATTGAGGCAGCAGGTGGACCTGGAGGGAATACGTACAATAAGATCAACTCACCAGGCAAAAAGTTAAGGGATTGCCCATGACCAAGAAACTCCGTGAAGGTGCACGAATGTGTGACGAGCTTCCCGACGATTCAGATGGCAATACGCTTCGCGCAATCGCCAGGAGTGGTTCTGATCTATCGAAAGAAATGGAGATTGATTTTTGTGTTGCTGCTCCTAGTGAGCTAGCTGGTTTGGAATTTAGTGTTGAGGCTCAAAAAATCGGCTTCTCCACGGACGTATCCCAGGATTCTGAGACCGGGGACTGGACATGTTATTGCACGCGGACGATGGTTCCCGAATACGATGAAATCATTCATATCCAAAGTCTGCTCAATGCTATCGGTCAGGACTTTAATTGTTTTTCTGACGGATGGGGTTCCTTTGGGAACGTGAATTCAGACGATAACGCTAATTGAAAGATTGTTCGTTCAGAAAGTCCAAGAATAGGCGGTAGCGGCGGGTGCGGAAGAAAAGCCGTTTGTGCACGCGGGGTTGCCCAGACATCGCCTTGGATGTCTGGGTGACGCAGGCACAAGAGAAATGGAACACCGCTAAGTCCTCAATTGACCTGATGATTTTCCACAGCCCAGACGCCCAAGGCATCGTCAGCGCCAACCATCTGTAGACATTGAAGTCAAAGGGCCTTTGGAAACGGCCTTTTAGCTCAACTGACAACACATCCGACAGTCGTGGGCGACAAAAGCTAGATTGGAGCCAATACCCCTCCAATCTTCTCCTGAGATGGACGCTAGAGCGGTTGACCAAAATGTGTTCACATCATGAATACTGATCTTCGGGTTTCACGGCTCTCATCTGACCAAGTCACTCCATTTCACGAACAGCATCAGCCACCATGTTTTCTTGTCCGTTTTTTTTTTTTTTTTGCTTTCCAATCTGACATGGTTGCAAGAACCACAACAGGGATCAACTAGGGACGCTCAGGGGCTACTCTTCGCGAACCAGACTGCTCTCTGGTTTGTCACAGAATGTGTTATGCTCTCTGGCGAGCGATCTCAAACCTTGGAAAAGTCCATGACACCCGCCGCAGGATTACCTTTTCGGGCATGTAACCTGAAATGAACACTCTATTGGGACGTTTAACCAAGTTAGCTGAAGACAATCCGACGGTTGCGATCAAGTACCAGCGGGCAGCCGGCTGGCTGAGAGCACAGCAGATCACGAATCAAAAGCAGGTTCTTCAACGCATTGATACTATTCCGCCCAATGCTCGTTTTGGAGTTCTGAATGCTTTAACTCTCGGTGCACTAGCCCGGATTCCAGATCGCTTCATCATCACGATCGCCAACAAGTGCGATGGTCAAGATTGCGGGCCCCTTGCGTGTTGCTGTCTTGCGAGACCAAGGCCACGAGTGATCAGGTATTTACTTGCGGTTATCACGTCGACTCGTGACTTCATTCGCATCGGTCATCATCTTGGAGTCTTGGTGCATGCAGAACACTCTTCAGCTTCACCCCAAGTCGTCACCGTGCTTCAAGAGCTTGTTCTGGACACTCTGGTTCCAGACTCGGTTCGCAGTCAAGCTTTAGAAGGGGTTGTACTCCATTCCAGGGGAGAGCCTCAGCGAGACTTGCGCCGGTGGATCAAGGCGATCGAGTGCGATCGTGGGACTCTTTTGGCTTCAACAAAGTCTTGGGGACTTTCTTACTTGCGACTGTAACCTTTTCGAAGTCGTCGTTTCGGTCGGAAACCAAACTCGATTGAAGGGACTGTGAACACTACCTAGCAGGGGGCGTTCGCAGGAAGATGGAGACGAACAATGAAGTACAATTTTGTCTCGGTCGGAACGACAATCATCGCTTTGGTCGCCGCGTTTGTTGCAGTCCGGGCGTTGTTCATTCTGGCGTCGTTTATCTTTACCGATAGCTTGTGTGACGCGGCACGGAGGGGGAATCTTGCCGACATGGCCATTGCGATCTCGTGGGGCGCCGAGGTGAATGGACGCGGAATGCATGCGAAAACTCCACTCATGGCTGCCTGCGAGGGAGGACAATTGGAGTGCGCGAGGTACTTGATTGGCCTGGGAGCAGATGTGAACGGCCACAACGATAGCGGATCGGCGCTGATGTGGGCCGTAGAATCAGGGAATGTGGCCCTATGTCAATTGCTTTGCGAACAAGGGGTTGATGTCGAGTGGAAGAACCATGAGGGGAGCAATGTCATTGATTTCGCAATTAGCAAGAAAAACCACGAAGTGGTTGATTTGCTGAAGCGATTCTCGTACCGAGATTCGCGGGTAGATCCGGTAGTCGACGACTCGAAGCAATAGGGATTGCTACCGCGAAGACGCGAAGGGCGTATAGAAGTGGCTTGCCTGCGTGACCATCGCTGTCCCGTTATGGATCGCCCCTTGGCTATCAGCGCAGTGACATCACGAGCATGGCCATCGCGCCCCTCTGATCCTCCTCTTGGCTGACCCAACGTGACGCCGCAGCGAAGCCGCCACGATTGGTTCGGCATACCCGCCCCATAGAAGAATACAGCGTTACATCGAGCGGTTGGGGTAATTCATCTGTCGCCAAATAATGCCTCATTCTGCCCCTTCCGAAGCTCGTCTCCGGCAATTCGTTCTGAAGTCACAACATTCGCTCTGGCAGTGACTTGAGAGATCTCTCCTGGGTCAGCACAACCAAAATATCCACCACCCATCACAAAATGTGATTTACTTTTGTACACCAACCGATAACATGAACACCCGAACACATTCTCACCGTTTCCAAGAACCATTTGTCCCTTTGACCGGAGTCTGGTTGTGGTCATGCCAGTCCCCCCAGCGCCACCCACATTACAGCAGCTCAAACTCGCCCTGAAGCAGTGGGGAGCACCCCATCGCACAACCTGGAACACCGCAGAAGACCCACACCCAGTGGAGCCTCTTGCCAACCCAACGCACAAAATGAGCCCGAACCAAAGACTCGATTTAGACCACTCTGCCATCATCGCAGAGAGGGCGATCGCAACAGACACAGACCGTCGCCAGCAAGTAGATCCACACCACAAACAGCCTTGGTGGCAACACCTGATGCTCGCCCCGCAAGCTTGGACGGGAGGAATGATCGAATGGCTCACCAGCCCCACCGGCCCCACCCCTTATCAAGTGGCCTGGGAACTGACCCGAGCGCGATTGACCGACTCACACTTGGCTGACAACCAGCCTACGACCGAAGACCGGCTGTTTTGTGTGATCGATCCTGCTGGGCAGTTTTGTCCCTGGCAGGCGATTGCAGCAGGCCTCGACCCCAAGCGGTTACTGGTGGTCAGGCCTTCCACGACTAAAGAAGTCTGGTGGGCAACCGAGCAAATCTTGCGGTCACCAGCCGTCGCCGTCGCGTGGTGCTGGGCCGATTCGTTATCGACCACCATTCTGCGCCGCTGGAAATTAGCGGCCGAGCAGGGGGGAGGAATCGCCATGCTCTTTCGGCCTGACCGCGTCGCCCGTGAACCATCCTGGGCCGACATGCGCTGGCTGATAACTGAACCAACCCCGCAACAAGAAGTAAATACGTCAATTTACACAGCTAACGTCACCCGCTTGCGGTTGGAGTTATTGTCTTGCCGCGGCGGATTTGGAGGAAAACAGTTTAACTGGGAGTTACTCGATGACGCGGATGCTTTGCCTGTGGTTTCCGAACTGGCCCATTCAACGTCGCTGGCAAACAAAGCCTACTCTGTGCCAGCAGTTACTAGTGCTCTCGACCGAGGTTCCGGGGAAGGGGTTACGAGTCGTCGCCTCTTGCCCGCGTGCTAAACAACAAGGAATTCGGCCCGGCTTGCCCTTAGCTGAAGCGAAGGCCCTCGCCCCTGTTGAAACCACACGCCGACCAACAACCAGAAAGTCATCGGCAACGCGGCTGCCTGCTTCTAATACTGTGAATTGGCAACTGGCTGAACCAGAGGCCGACCGGAAAGCATTCGAACAACTGGCCCAGGTCTGCCAGCAATACACCCCGCTGGTAGCAATCGAAGCAATAGACCACCCCGACAGTCTGTTCTTAGACGTTTCGGGATGTAAAGAGTTATGGGGCGGGGAAGCATCGCTGCTCGAGAAGATCACGCAGCAATTCCGAGGAATGGGCTATCTGATACGAGCGGCTTTGGCAAGCACACAAGCAGCCGCATGGGCCATCTCGCATTTTGGGGAAGGGGAGCAAAGCCTCGTCCCGGATGACAGCAATCCTCAATTCATGCGAGAGGTGCTGGGAGATCTTCCCATCGCAGCACTCGGCTTGCCTGAAGGAATCACCCAGCGGTTAGGGAGCTTTGGAATTCGAAATATCAGTCAGCTATGCCGCTTACCCCGCACGGCTATCCCCAGTCGATTTGGCCCTCAAGTCTTACGGCGGCTCGATCAGGCACTGGGCAGTGCACCGGAAGCCTTTACCGCCCTGCGATGGTCCACACCGATCACCGTCTTTTCGCAACAGGAAGAGCCACTCGTTTCGCGCGAAGCGATCTTGTGGCAAACGCGTTTATTATTAGAAGACTTGCTGGGCCAACTGGCAGCGCGGCGGGCGGGGCTAGTCGAATTCGAGTATCGGCTTTCATCCCTGACCGGTCCACTTGCTTTCTTACTGCGATTATCTGCTCCAGCGACCAACCTGCGGCACTTACATCAGCTATTAGAGTTACGGCTGGAACAGCAATCGTCGTTACCCGAAGTAACAAAACTAGAGATTGTGGCCCTGCGGGTCGGGCCGCTCCCTGAATGGCAGCCATCGTTCTGGCAGACATCTGAGACTCAGACTGCTCTTGAGGTTGCACAACTAGCAGATCGACTCAGCAGCCGGTTGGGGGAATCGAGTGTCAGTCAGGTCCACCTGGAGGCTGATTGCCTCCCCGAGCAGTCGTATACCTGGCACCCCTGGACGGCTGATCTACCAGAGACCGATTGGCTGCATGAAGCCTCCCCCGCAGCCGAGCAAGTCTTATGGCGTGCCCGGTACCGCCCCTGGCGACTGTGGTCACCGATGTTGCCAGTGACGGTCTTGCGATGTTCAGCCGATGGGTTGCCAACCTGGATCGAAACTCAAGAGGAGCGGCACGAGATTGCCTCGCTACTGGGTCCCGAGCGAATTGAAACGGCTTGGTGGCAAGCCCGGGAAGTCCGTCGCAATTACTACCGCATGACGACCACAACCGGCTTCTGCTTCTGGAGTTATTACGACCTGGATCAGCAGCAATGGTTCCTGCAAGGAGAGTTCTAATGGCGTCGTGGCCCGAAGCAGTCAACCAAATGAGAACGTGGCCAACTCAGCAAGGTCTCCTTCGAAAACAACCAAGACTCTTTATCAATCACCAACCGCGTTGCTTACCTTCTGACCGCTTCATCATGCCCGATCGTCCATTTCCTAAAGCACGAACGCCAGTTCCGAACAGAATAACTGCCGAACCGGCTGGCCCCCCTTGTTATGCCGAATTGGTTTGTCGGACTAACTACACGTTTCTCGAGGGAGCGTCTCATCCTGATGAACTGGTGACACAAGCAGCGGCTCTGGGTTACGGCGGGCTGGCCATAACCGATCGGCAGAGCGTCGCTGGTGTGGTGCGCGCTCATTTAGCGGCCGTTCCAGCGAAGTTGCCCCTCCTTATCGGGGCAGAGATTCAACCGGTTGATGCCAGCCCGGTTATCTTGTGGGCGATGAACCGGGAGGGGTACGCCTCGTTAACGCGGTTAATCACGCGTGGAAGGTTAGCAGCACCCAAAGGCTCGTGTTATTTGTCATTTGCCGATGTGGTCACCCACTCTGACAAGTTATTGGCGGGGATACCGTTAGGCATCAATCGTTACGGCCGGGCGGTTGGCGACTTAGGACCTTATCACGAGCTGTTTGGTGATCGGCTCTATGCGCTCGTCACTGCGCATGCTGGACCGAATGATCATTTAGCCTTGGCACGGCAGGTTGCGTATGCCGGGAAAGCGGGTGTCCCAGCTGTCGCCACGAATGATGTCTACTTTCATCTTCGCAAGCGTCGGCAGCTATACGATGTGTTGACAGCTATTCGTCACAAAACAACCGTTGCAGAACTTGGCACCTTACGATTTCCGAATGGGGACCGGCACCTCAAATCGGTTTCGGCCCTCAAGCAACTCTTCAGCCCTTTTCCTGGCTTGATGGAACGAACCTTGGAAGTCGTCGGCCGTTGCCAGTTCTCGCTGACCGAACTCAAGTACGACTATCCGGAAGAATTGTGTCCAGCGGGGGAATCTCCTGACAGCTATCTGACCCGTTTAACATGGCAATGCGCTGGGGAGAAGTACCCGGCTGGAATTCCCGATAAGCTTCGCTTGCTGATCGAACATGAGCTGCAGTTGATTTGCCAGCTTAACTATGCGGCTTACTTTTTAACGGTCTACGACCTGGTCCGTTTTGCCCGCAGCAGAGGGATCTTGTGTCAGGGGCGGGGGAGTGCCGCGAATTCGGCGGTTTGCTTTTGCCTGGGGGTCACATCGGTCGATCCCGAGCGAATTGATGTCTTGTTTGAACGGTTC
The DNA here is from genome assembly GCA_027483145.1 of Planctomyces sp. Taxonomy (GTDB): domain Bacteria; phylum Planctomycetota; class Planctomycetia; order Planctomycetales; family Planctomycetaceae; genus JAIXVG01. Next base: position 7,832 of record JAIXVG010000463.1, on the reverse strand, counting down.
ATTAGTCAAGAGCGGGGTGAAGCCCCCGATATCGACATCGATTTCGAGCATCAGCGGCGCGAGGAGGTGTTGCAGTATATCTATCAGAAGTATGGTCGCGACCGGGCGGGGATGACGGCTGAAGTGATTACCTATCGGCCCCGTTCTGCAGTCCGCGATGTCGGGAAGGCGCTCGGCTTTTCGCTCGACCGGATTGATGTGGTGGCCAAGTCGGTCGACTTAATCAGCAGCGATCACAAATTGCCGCAGCGCTTTGTTGAAGCGGGAGTTGATTGCACCAGCCGTACCGGTAAGCAATATCTGCATCTCGTTCGAGACATCATGGGCTTTCCGCGGCACTTGTCGCAGCATGTGGGGGGAATGGTCCTTACCCAGCGTCCCCTGTGTGATCTGGTTCCGATTGAAGCGGCCGCAATGCCGGGCCGGACGGTCATTGAATGGGATAAAGATGACCTCGATGCGCTGGGGATTCTGAAGGTTGACTGCCTGGCACTAGGGATGTTGTCGGCCATCCGCCGCGCGTTAGACCTGGTGGCAGATTCCACAGGTCAGCGTTACGAACTGGCGACAATCCCTGCTGAAGATCCTGCTGTTTATGATCTGCTTTGCGAAGCGAAGACGATGGGCATTTTTCAAATTGAAAGTCGTGCTCAAATGTCGATGCTGCCGCGACTAAAGCCCCGGCGCTTTTATGACCTTGTGGTCGAAGTGGCTATTGTTCGTCCGGGTCCTATTCAAGGAGGAATGGTCCATCCTTACCTTAAGCGGCGCAACAAAGAGGAACCGGTCACGTATCCCAGCCAACAGATTCAGTCGGTACTGCAAAAGACACTAGGAGTGGTGATCTTTCAAGAGCAGGCGATGCGAGTCGCGATGGTAGCAGCAGGGTTTAGCGCCGGAGAGGCCGACCAGCTCAGGCGGGCCATGGGGGCGTGGCGACGGCCGGGGATCATCGACCACTTTGAACAGAAGCTCAAAACCGGGATGCAACAAAATGGCTATACGGCCGACTTCGCCGATAGGCTGTTCAAGCAAATTCGGGGTTTTGGGCAGTATGGCTTTCCCGAGTCGCATGCGGCCAGTTTTGCATTATTGGTTTATGCGTCGGCGTGGCTTAAGACTCATCACCCGGCTGCATTTCTGGCGGCGTTATTAAACAGTCAGCCAATGGGGTTTTATGCACCAGCACAACTGGTGACCGATGCACAAAGCCTGGGAGTGGACGTTCGGCCAGTCGATATCAATGCCAGCGAGTGGGGCTGCACACTGGAAGTCGTCTCAATGGATGATGATCGCGCTTCGCCAGGGGGGGCCTCCTGCATGACCAAGCCGGTGGCCTCAACCGGTCCCTACAAAGGGACATGTCATCCGTTTGCAGTGCGGCTGGGCTGGCGGCTGGTACAGGGATTTAGCGAACGGCAGGCAGCGATTGTGATGGCGGCCAGAAAACATGGGCCATTTGTCTCATTCGATGATGTCGTTCATCGGACAACGCTAACGGGTCCTCAACTGGCGCGGATTGCTGCGGCTGATGGGTTTCAGTCGCTGGGTCTCAATCGGCGTGAGGCCGAATGGAAAGCGCTCGCTTTGCGTGGTGATCATCCCCTGTTCGATGCGCGCGATGAAGAACCAGCCGTGACATTACCGGCAATGGCAGCCGCAGAGGAGGTTGTCCACGACTATCAAGCGGTGGGGCTATCACTGAAGAATCATCCTCTGTCGTTTTTGAGGTCCCAGTTAACGTTACTGGGGGCGGTATGCGCCAAAGATTTAGCCACCCTGGAAGTGGAACGCCGCTATTTGGTAGGGGGAATCATTCTGTTAAGGCAACGGCCGGGAACAGCTAAAGGAATTACGTTTATGAGTTTGGAAGACGAAACGGGAATTGCCAATTTAATTGTTCACAAGGGGACTTGGGAACGATTTCACCAAGTGGCCCGCCGGGCAGGGGGGCTACTTGCACGAGGCATTTTGCAGCGGCAAGGTCAAGTGATTCATTTGATTGTCGATCACTTAGAAGACTTGACCGCTCATATCCCTTGCCCCACAGGGCTCTCCCGAGATTTTCGCTGAGTCACCTGCGATTCAACAACAACCAAAGGAAATCATCCGAACTCTGGCACATCCAGACGTGTCAACAATGGCTGGTCGATTTCACAAAAGAATTGCCCGATGAAAACCGGCCTGATTGACTTTGCGAAGTCATTCAATACAGGAAGCACGTGCAACATGCGACGTTCAGAACAAACTGCAGAGCATTGGGAGAACCTAACCCACCACTTTTACCACACTGCTTTTTTTCTTCAACCGATTGCCACTCTGTGTGACGATCCCATATCGTATAGGGGGTACAGTTGTTCAAACATCATCTGTTCGCCCAGTAACACCTGTGCAACGATACCTCGATAGGTCGTCTTGACAACCCAGAGTTTATTCGAGAACCCTCTGATCCGGCGATGCCCCACAGCCACCCCCGAGGTTTCGACCAGGCCAACCAGGTTTTGAAAGAGTCATTAAACAAGCTCGCAACACCAATCGTCTGACACTGATAGCCTTCCTACCAAGCACTCCAATGTTGACCCACCTCATGCAATCAATAGGCCATTTCGTTTGGCGGGCTGATCATCGCCAAAGACCAGCTACCTGGCTAATAGCGTTACTTACCTTCGTCGTTCCGACTCTGCTTGCTCAAGTAGCAGCCCTGGCACAGCCACCGGCGCCGGTCGTGGTAGCCACGGTCCAGAAACGGCAACTGGCAGGGGGGCAGCCGCTGGTGGGCAGCATTGTGCCTCTCAAGCGAAGTGAAGTCGGAAGTGCGGTCGACGGCCGCGTGGTTGACTTCCCCATCAACGAGGGGGACCGCGTCACCAAGGGGCAGGCGCTGTGTCGCCTGCTGACCGATACGATCACGCTACAGATTACGTCTGCTGCGGCGGAACTGGCGTTTCGCGAGGCAGAACTCTTAGAGCTGAAGAATGGTTCTCGGCCGGAAGAAATCAAACAGGCCAAAGCTCGACTGGAAGCAGCCCGCGCTCAGAACGAATATGCTACTTCGAAGTACAAACGTGCGACGCAATTGGCTGACGCGGGGCAATTACCCAGAGAACAACTTGAGGAAAGCTTTTCGGCTTCCATCGCATCAACGCAACAGTTCATCGAGGCGACCGAAGCACTTGAGTTGGCCGAACAAGGACCCCGAGCAGAGCGGATCGCCCAGGCCGCGGCCCGCGTTGAGATTCAAGCCGCCAATGTCCAGCAATTGAAAGATCAACTGAAGAAACACACGATGATCGCCCCTTTTGATGGATATGTCGTTGCCGAGCGAACCGAAGTGGGAGAATGGGTCGAACGGGGTCAGGTGGTGGCTGAGATTGTCGCAGTCGATGAAGTGGATGTGTTGATCGGTGTGCCCGAGCAGTCGATCGATCAGTTACGACTGGGGGGTGAAGTCCGCGTTGAAGTTCCTGCGCTCAATAAAGAGCTATTCGTCGGAGCCATTGCGGCCATCAACCCACAAGCCGAGGTGAAGTCGCGAACGTTTCCTGTCAAAGTTCGGGTTGCCAATCGTTTTCGGGAAGATGGCCCAGTTCTGAAAGCGGGGATGCTGGCACGAGCGACTTTGCCAACCGGGGACCGCCAAGAAACACTATTAGTACCGAAAGATGCGGTGGTGCTGGGGGGACAAACACCAATTGTCTATCTGGCGATGCCCAATCCGTCGGGGGATGGATTAACTGCAACGTTGAAGCCGGTGACGATGGGAGTCGCAGAAGGGGGCTGGGTGGCGGTCTCGGGGGACTTAAAGCCCGGGGAGCGCGTCGTTGTTCAAGGGAATGAGCGTCTGCGTCCCGGCCAGGCCATCTCAATTCTCAAGTCGCTATCGACCGACGAGGAGAACCAGTGAGTTTTGTCGAAACCGTCGTCAAGAATCCAGTCAAAGTGACTGTCGGCGTGATTCTGCTGTCCCTGTTTGGGACTTTGGCTGCGATTCGCATGCCGCTGCAGCTAACGCCAGAAGTCCAGATTCCCACTCTAACAGTGGAGACGATCTGGCCCGGGGCGAGTGCGCAAGAAGTGGAACGCGAGATTGTTCTTGAACAAGAAGAGCAACTGCAAAGCGTTGAGGGTGTGCGAAAACTTTCCAGTGAAAGCATGGATTCATTGGGAAGAATTACGCTTGAGTTTGCCATTGGCATCGATATGTCGAAGGCGCTCAATCTTGTCAACACTCGACTGCAACAGGTGCGAGAGTACCCGGAGAATGCCGAAGAGCCAGTTGTTTCGACTTCTAATTCGTCGAACACACCAATCGCTTGGTTCATCTTGACACCACAGCCGCCGGAGACAGCGTTACTGGAAAAGCTGGCGACGGAATTTCCAGCCCACAAAGACCGATTGCTGGCAATCGCCCGCCATCCGCATGTTGGAATCAAGCTGTATCGTTTGAGCAAGTTGCGGCAAGATGCTCCCGAGCTTGCGGGCCAGCTCCCTCCTGAGCTGGATGTGACGAAGCAGCGGCGGTTTGCCAAAGACTACATCGAAGCCCGTTTCGAGCGTGTTGACGGCGTCTCGAATTCTAATGTGCTGGGTGGGCGTGAAGATGAGATGCAGGTGATTGTTGACCCCGAACGACTTGCAGCCCGCCAACTGACGATTATGGATGTGCGGGCGGCGCTGCGTGGCAACAATAAGGACACCTCGGGTGGGGACTTCTGGGAGGGAAAACGTCGATACGTCGTGCGTACACTGGGGCAGTTTCGGACGCCAGAGCAAGTCTCGAACAGCATCATTGCCAGTCGAGATGGTGTGCAAGTTTTTGTTCGCGACGTGGCTGAGGTCAGGCTCGGCTTTAAGAAGCCAGACGGAATTGTGCGGCGGTTTGGGACAGAAGTGATTGCTATCAACTGCATTCGAGAGACGGGTGCGAATGTTCTCGACGTGATGGCCGGATTGCGAGAGGCGACGGCAGAGCTGAACTCGGGGGTACTGGCCCAGCGCGGGCTTCACCTTTCACAGGTTTATGACGAGACCGAATACATCTATGCCGCGCTGGGGCTGGTTAAAGATAACGTTGTCGAAGGGGCACTGCTGACCTTTGTTGTGCTGATGGTTTTCTTGCGCAGCTGGCGGTCAGCGTTGATTGTGTTTGTGGCGATTGTAGTCAGTATGGTCGGCATGTTTCTGGTGATGAATCAGCTTGGCCGAAGCCTGAATGTTCCCAGCCTCGCCGGGATTGCGTTTGCGGTGGGAATGCTAGTCGACAACTTCATAGTGGTATTGGAGAACATTCACCGGCATCACAGCGAAGGGGAAGACCGCTTGACCGCCACGGTCAATGGAACCCGGGAAGTCTGGGGGGCCATCATCGCCGCAACGCTGGCGAACCTGGCTGTTTTCATTCCGGTACTCTTTGTGGAAGACGAAGCGGGTCAGTTGTTTCGCGATATTGCCATTGCGACCAGTTCGGCCGTGGCCCTGTCGCTATTGGTAGCGCTCATTGTCGTTCCAACCGCCGTATTTCGAATTCTTCCACGCGATCAGAATGCTGAGGGAAGCGTCCCAGCAGCTGGCAACACAAACGCTAAGTCGAGTTGGTTTAGCAAAGGGTCGATGGCTGTCTCCCGATTGGTCTGGCCACTCGATGCAGCGGGTCAGTGGTTAGCAGCGCTGGTCACGACTCTCAATGCGTGGATGCTAAAAGGAGTACTGCGGCGACTGGTTGCGGTGGCAGTTCTGGTTGGCTTCTCGGCTTATGGAAGCTATCTGCTATTGCCCAAGGTAGAGTATCTGCCGCAGGGGAACCGTAATCTGGTGTTTGGCATTCTGCTGCCACCGCCCGGCTACAACATTCTGCAAATGCAAGCGATGGGGGAGGTGATTGAATCAGAGCTGCGTCCCTATTGGGATGTTGAACCTGGTACACCCGAGTTCAATAACTTGAAGTACCCACCGATTGAGAATTTGTTTTACGTCGCACGGGGACGGCTGTTGTTTATGGGTGCGCGAGCATATGACCCGATGAGGGCAGGGGAATTAGTCGAGCTGTTTGGGCAGATTCGGTCGAAGCTGCCAGGGACATTTTTGATTGCGAAACAATCAAGCCTGTTTGAGCAAGGGTTTTCAGCAGGCCGCACCATTGAAGTCGAAATCGCCGGCCCTGATATGGTCCGGCTGGTTGGACTGGGGATGCAGGTTTTGGGGCAAGCGATGCAGAAGATTCCGGGCTGCCAGGCCAGGCCCATCCCAAGCCTCGATTTATCGAGTCCAGAAATGCACATTGCCCCCAAATGGGAGCAGGCAGCTGACATGGGAGTCACGGCCAGCGACTTGGGGTACACCGTCGACGCCCTGATCGATGGGGCTTATGCCTCTGACTACTACTTTAACGGCGACAAAATTGATCTTTCGATTGTGGGGGATAGTCAGTTTGCTCAGCGGACGCAGGATTTGGAGCGATTGGCGATTGCCACTCCGCAGGGAAACCTGGTGCCGCTGACCGCCGTTGCGGATGTTCGCTACGAGAGTGGGCCAGAGCAAATCAATCGTCGCGAACGGCAACGGGCTATAACGATTGAAGTGACCCCACCCGCCAGCATGCCACTTGAACAAGCGATGGACATTCTGCGAGACGACGTGCTGGCGGGCATGAAGGGGGCAGGGGCGTTTGAAGGGCTGACAGATCCGCGGCTGTCGGGTACGGCTGACAAGCTAAAAACGGCCTGGGCCTCGCTGAAGTGGAATTTGCTGCTGGCGCTGGTGATTACGTACTTGCTGATGGCGGCGCTGTTTGAGTCGTGGCTCTATCCAGCGATCATCATTTTGAGTGTTCCACTGGGTGCGGTGGGAGGATTTGGCGGGTTATGGGTGCTTAACCAGTTCATATTGCCCGCCGGGATGATTCAGCCGCTGGATGTGCTAACGATGCTGGGCTTTATCATTCTGGTTGGGACGGTGGTCAATAATCCCATTTTGATTGTCGAGCAGGCCCTTGTATTGATTCGAGAACAGCAGCTTTCACCAAGAGAGGCGATTCTGGAGAGTGTGAGGACTCGAATTCGTCCGATCTTTATGACGGCCCTCATTGGTTTCTTTGGATTGTTGCCACTGGTGATCGATCCTGGCGCGGGGAGTGAGCTTTATCGCGGAATGGGAAGCGTACTGCTGGGTGGGCTGCTTGTTTCGACCGTGTTTACCCTGATTTTGGTTCCAGCACTATTCAGTTTGACGAAAGATGCTGAAGGATGGATAGCCAATCGATTTGGCAGGAAAGCCACAACAAAGCTTGCCTTGAGCGTGGACACCGGGAATACTCTGCAAGTTAACTCGGCCCAGTGACCAGATGCTGATCGATTTCACGCGGAGTCATTGACTTGCCGTCGATGACTTGAGCGAATGCGATCGCGATAACCGGATGGTATCGCGGTCATACGGGGTGATAGAAGATAAATTCGGTCTGGTAGCGCTTATGGCATGGGCTGGGTTAAAAGCAGGATTGCTCGGTAACATTTCCTTTTCTGCAAAAGAAGTAGCATATGCAGCCGCAAGATTCCGTAGTCGTGATTACTGGTGCAAACAGGGGAATTGGAAAAGCACTTGTTGAGGCCTACCTGAAGCGAGGTGTCAAGAAGGTGTATGCTGCAGTTCGTCAGCCAGCCGCAGTGGCTGAACTGGTGGCTTTGGACAAGCAACGGGTGATCGCACTCGAAGTTGATGTCACCAAACCAGCGACGTTGGCTGCGGCTGCCAAAGCTGCCCATGATGCGAACGTACTGATCAACAACGCTGGCGTCTTGTCGTTTGCAAATATCCTTGATGCTTCTGAAGAATCATTG
>JAIXVG010000572.1 GCA_027483145.1 Planctomyces sp. | reverse complement strand
TCCTGCGGCAGTGCCGTCGGACTTCCAAAGCTCTCGGCCGCTAATCCCATTATCGGCCGCGAAGAAGAGGGTGCCGTCGACGTTCGTCAGATACTTGGGATCTGAATTACGGCTGCCAACAAGAATTTCCGTAACGCGCACCGTTCCAGCGGCAGTGCCGTCAGACTTCCAAAGCCCTCTTCGATTGATGCTGTCATTAGCCGTGAAAAAGAGGCCGCCATTAAAGTTCGTCAGATTGCCTGGATACGAACTGCCGCTTCCAGCGAAAATTTTGCGGACAAGAACCGTCCCAGTAGCAGTGCCGTCGGACTTCCAAAGCTCTCGGCCATTGACACCATTGTCAGCCGCAAAGAAGAGGGTCCCATTCACGTTCGTCAGATTGCGGGGATACGAACCGCTGCCGCCAGAGCGAATGTTGGAGACAAGGACCGTTCCGGCTGCGGTGCCGTTGGACTTCCACAACTCGAAACCAGTAGTGCCGTCGGTAGCCGAGAGAAAGAGAGTGCCGTTCACATTCGTCAGATTCTCGGGAGCAAAAAGGCTGAGGTTATTGAAAACATCGCTGACGAGGACCGTTCCGGCAGTGGTGCCGTCAGACTTCCACAGCGACTTGCCGGCCAAGAAAAAAAGGGTCCCATTCACGTCCGTTAGATTGCGGGGATACGAACTGCTGCTGCCAGGGAGAATATCGGAAACGAGAACTGTGCCAGCGGCGGTACCGTCGGACTTCCACAGCTCGGTTCCGTTCGTCCCGTTGTCTTCCGTGAAGAAGAGGGTGCCATTGACGTTTGTTAGATACTGGGGGAACAGAGCGTTTTCGGGGGGGCCGATATTCAATACAACTGTTGTTCCGGCGTTCGTGCCGTCCGACTTCCACAACTCGAATCCAGGAAACAGCTCAGTACCATGAGTACCGTCATTAGCGGTGAAGAAGAGGGTGCCGTTCACGTTTGTCAGCTGGAAGGGAGACGAACTGCCACCGGGAAAAATATCAGAGACGAGGGTTGTGTTAGTGCCGTCGAACTTCCACAACTCGCGGCCAGTGACGCCATCATCAGCCGTGAAAAAGAGGGTGCCGTTGACTTCCGTCAAGTAATTGGGAGAAGCACTGCCGCTGCCAACGACGATATCAGAGACTCGCACCGTTCCATCGGCAGTGCCGTCCGACCTCCACAGTTCCCGACCGTGAAAGATGTCATCTGCGGTGAAGAAAAGGAGGTTGCCGAAAGCAATCAGATTCTGTGGATTGGAGCTAAGTGGGCCGGGAGCGATGTTCTTGACGAGTTCGACCGTTTCGGCACGCCCCCCCCCTGGTATGTTGACTTGCTTCACCGCCCAAAGTTCGAATCCCGTTTCGAGAGAGCCATTCACGAAGAAGAGATTATCTCCAACCTGCGTCAGGGGTGTTTCGGTCGTTTCGTTGATGTCGCTGACCTGGACCGGGTTGCTGGAGAGCATGACCCGGTTTTCGAGTAACGAATAGAGGGCCGCGATATTGGAGTGATGGGTGGCACGATGGGCACGGCCAGAAGAACGGGTCAAAGTGGTGAATGAGCTGCTCCAAATCGGGGCAACCAGTTTGGTAGCGACGACGGCCAGCCGGGCGAGGACCGAGGGGCGAGTTTTGGCGGAGGGATTTGTTGCGGTGGTGCGATGAAGCATCAGTGTAAGCTCTAGCGTCAGCAAAAGAAGTTAAGGTGTGCCGGGCCAAACGAGCCCAGGGACTGCAGGTACTGAACAGAATATCAATAGAGTAGGCGTCTGACGTTTTTGAAAGCGAGGCTAAAAGGCGTCTGAAGTGTGAAAAATGGGAGAAGAGTTCAGAAGAGATCAGACGAGTAGGTCGGGCTGTGCCTGACGGGGTGTGGAAAGCCAGTGACGTAGGGTGGATGAAGCGACATGAGGAGCGTAACCCACCGCCACGTCTTGCAAATCGTCCCGGACACGGGCTTTCGGATTCTTTCGGGATTCGACCTGCGAATGGTATGTTCCCGAGATGAGCAGGTATCGGCGTTTTCGAGAGGGGCGTGTCTATTTCCTCACCGTCGTGACGGCGGGGTGGCATGCTTTTCCTTTGACAAGCATGGTTTTCGGGCATGCTGCGAACACCGCCAGCCGTTCCAGATAACGCTATAGCGAATCGTCTTGAAAAGCTGCTGAGTCGTGCTCGTTTTCCTAGAAATGTGAGCCAAAGAGAAAATCATGCAGCTCTTCGAGACGATCAATCGAATTCTTGCTGTCGCGGTTCTGGTGAGTGGAGTTGCTAACGCGCTGCATTGGCGCTTCCGGGCTGGGGAGAAGTTTCTTTCGGTGCCGACATCGGGTTGGGCCATGTACGTTTTCATCGCTTGGTTCGCTATTGCCGCGATAAGCTGTGCGATTGCACTGGCAGGGCTTTCTCCCATGAGTATGGCGGTTTCACTGGGGGTGAGTTCGGGAATCGCGTTGATGGCCTATTCAATTGTGCAACGGCACAACCAAAGGAAACATGGCGTCGGTGGACACGAGGAGGTGATTTGATCACGGCGGGGTGGCTTAGACACTGTTTTGAGCGTCTAGGTTGCCGAGCAAGAGGCAAACCAGAGGGCGGGGTGGCATGTTGGTCCTTTGACAAGCATGGCTTTCGGGCATGCTGCGAACACCCTATGGATAGCGATCCTTGCCTTCAGTATGCTTGCTCTGGGCAGCAAGCATGGCGCCAAGCTGACCCGTTTGATCTCGCTGTGCCTTTGGCACACCCGTAGGTTGAGTACAACCAACAGGTATCACCCAGAGAATTGAATACAACCGGTATTTGGGATGCAACGGAGGCGAAGGAATTGCAGAGTAACGGGTGCAATCGTATCCGGATCGAATACAAGAAATCGTCCTCGTTTCGCAATTGGATGTACAACGGGGAGATCATCTATGTAAACGACGTTTTTTTCGCGGAGAGTTACTGCGAGCAGTATCAATGCTTAATAAAGTTCGTTGACGATTCTTCAAGTGCGTTTGTTGGCTACAAGAATGGTGACGTAGTCGGAGAACACGACGGAAAACAACTCTTTTGCATCAGGACACTTGTTAGCAAAAACTGGCTGCGAAACTTCTTTGCCAATAAAGGAATTACAGAGAGGCAATTGTTGATTGCGGACCAACTGATTGCGCTACCTCAGCATTTACACCAAAGATTCATCTACTTGATTTCTGGTCGAGAGTACCACGACATCGTTCCGGAAATTGGCTTCGCTGGCGTGCACCACCAAATAGGATTCTTTCGACCGAAACTTAACGCAAATTTTGTCATTAACCAAAGTGTGGATGTTATGACTGCGGTATCGCTAGTTTGCTGCCTCCATTGGGGAACAATGACCTGGGGCTAGTTGAGCGGCGTAGGGCAGGCTCCCGCCTGCATTCCTAGGGTGGTAGCATAGCCGTATGCCACAGTATCGTCGTGCCCATGTGCCTGGCGGAACGTTCTTCTTCACGGTCGTGACCCACCGTCGTCGTCGACTGTTTCATGTTGAGGCGAATCGGACCTTGCTCGGCGACGTGATCCGAGATGTCAGGCGGGATTGGTCATTCGCAATCGATGCCATGGTGCTGCTGCCGGATCATCTGCATGCCATCTGGACGTTGCCGCGTGGGGATGACAACTATTCCGGTCGCTGGAGCGTTATTAAGAAAACTTTTACCACTCGTTTCCTGGCCAGCGGCGGTGGGGACGCTGTCGTTTCAGACGGCAAGAGACGTGAACGTCGGCGGGGAGTTTGGCAACGACGGTTTTGGGAGCATACAATCGAAGATGAGGACGATTTCCAAGTTCACTTCGATTACATCCATTTCAATCCGGTTAAGCACAAGTTGGTGAAATGTCCGCGTGACTGGGAACCGTCCAGCTTTCATCATTGGGTCAAAGCGAACGTCTATCCGGTTGACTGGGCCTGTGGAAAGTGCCCCCCGCCAACGTTTCCAGAAGCAGAGGATGACTACGGCGAAGCGTACTAGAAACGATTACGCCCAAGAAAATCCCAGGAAGGCAGGCGGGAGCCTGCCCTACACGGACTGGCGTGCACCACCAAGTAGGATTCTTTCGACCGAAACTTAACGCAAATTTTGTCATTAACCAAAGTGTGGATGTTCTGACTGCGGTATCGCTAGTTTGCTGCCTCCATTGGGGAACGATGACCTGGGGCTAGTTGAGTTGAAATCAGAAGAAAGGAATTTGGCACTCAAGATTGAATCGCAGTATACCTGTGACTTCGACAACAACCTGTCGCCAACAGTGGTTCACAGTGACGTAGGGTGGGTGAAGTGACATCAGGAGCGTAACCCACCGTCACGTTGGATATTACTTGCAAATCGTCCCGGACACGGACTTTCGGATTTCCTTCAGGATTCGACCTATGAAAGGTATGCTCCTGAGATGAGCAGCTATCGGCGTTTTCGAGAGGGGCGTGTCTATTTCTTCACGGTGTTTTCTTCTTGGGGGTAACGGCCGCTCGGGCGAAGATTCCTACAACGGAACTGGCCCGCGATTGTTTGCGCAAATCGCTCGCCGCGAGCATCCATTTGAGCTCACAGCGTTCGTCCTGTTGCCGGACCACTTGCATTCCGTTTGGACTTTGCCGGCAGCTGACGCCGACTACTCGACGCGTTGGAAACTGATCAAATCGCAATTCACCCGCTCTTGGCTGAAGCCCAGCGGTCCGGTGCAAGTCACGTCGTTCAGCCGGAAGCGAAAAGGAGAGCACGGCGTTTGGCAATGACGATTCTTCGAACACACCTGCCGTGACGAAGCCGACCTCAAACGCTGCGTCGATTACATCCACGTCAATCCCCTCAAGCATGGCTTGGTCGAGCGGGTTTGCGATTAGCCTTGGTCGTCGTTTCACCGATTTGTCGAGGAAGGCGAATACCCCTCGAACTGGGGGAGAGCCGCCAATTGGTACGGGGACGAATTCCGGTATTTTGAGTGAAGCGACTGTAACATCGATGTCTACCGTGGCGGTGGGTTACGCTCCTGAAGTCGCTTCACCCACCCTACAAAACTTGGTTGACCTCGACTCGTGAAGCCACGGTGCATCGCCGGGATCGCCCCGTTACCGCACTGGTGCTCGGACGGCCACGGTGCTTCCCAGCGGAAGGACGGGCCAATCGTTACCCGCAGGGCTGATGACCACTTCCACCATCTCCCCTTCGACCACACGGTCTGTTGCTGGCAATGCTTGAGAGGCAATCGCCGTCACTCGACCCGGCACCGTGACTCGATTGGGGAACAGGACATCAACCTCGCGCCCCATCGGGAACTGGCCTAGTTGGCGTGCAGGAAGGGCCAGCGAAACATACAACTGGTCGGCATCGAACACCTCAACGACGGTTTCGTGCGGCTGCAGCCAGTCGTTCTCGTTCTTGTGATAAACGCCAACAATTCCAAAGGTGGGGCTGGTAATCGTCAGCTTCGATTCCTCTGTGTCGATGGCCCCCAGCTCGGCTGTGACCCGCTCAACATGTCGCTCGGCTACAGTCACGCCGCAGGAAATTCGCAGCGTTTCGATCAGGTCTTTCTTGGCCGCTTCAAGGGCCGCCAAGCGTTCTTCGCACAACGAAATCTGAGAAGTGATCGAATCGACCGCCGCATCTGCTGCGTCTTCGCTGAGGAGTGCTCGCAGTCGCATCTCATCATGACTGGTTTGCCGCAGGACGACCGACTTAAAGGGATGATCGACCGAAGCCAGCGAGAGTTCGCCATCAATCTTCTGGAGCTGATCGCGCCAGGCGAGTTGTT
>JAIXVG010000481.1 GCA_027483145.1 Planctomyces sp. | reverse complement strand
TCTCGATCTATCATGGCTTCCCGCAAACGCGAATCGCCGAACAAACGGGTCTCGCCCTGGGCACGGTGAAATCCTTCGCGCGACGTGGGTTGTCACAACTCCGCAATTGCATGCAGGTCCGAACCGGCGGCATTCGTAAGGAGTTGAAGTAGCATGAGCAATCTTTCAAACTCCGAGAACAATCGCTGGGAAGAACTCCAGGTGACACGACTGCTGTTTGGACTTACTGCGGAAGAACAAATGGAGTACGACGATTTGGCGCGTCAAATCCCTGCCGAAGAACTCGATCAGTTCGACAGGGTGGTCGCTTCCCTTGATGTGGTCTGGTCGGACATTCAATCGGAACCACTGCCGGAACATCTGCGCCGCGCGATCCGAATTCGAGCCTCGCAAGAGTTGGTTTCAAAGCCTGTTGTGGCGATAGCCAAGCCCTCGACCTATCCTGCGGCGGCGATTCGTGGAAACTATCTCCCTTGGTTTGTTTCAGCGGTCTGCCTGATGCTTACCGTGTTTACATGGACCTCTAACCGACCGACCGACACAGTACGCCCTGACGTCGCTCAACTGCGAGCGGAATTGATTGCTGCGAACCAAGGCCTCGTGCAGGCAAAATGGTCACCAGGGCCTACGCCCAGCGAAGGTGCAACGGGCGACGTGGTTTGGAGTGCTCCGCAGCAACAGGGTTTCATGCTCTTTCGAGGGTTGCCCGTAAACACCCCCAGCCAGGAGCAGTATCAGTTGTGGATTTTCGCCAGGAATCAAAGTGATAAGACGCCGATTGACGGTGGAGTGTTCGATATCAAGTCAACCGAAGAAGTCATCATCCCAATCAACGCGAAGCTGTTTGTTGAAGACGCCTATATGTTCGCCATTACAATCGAGAAGCCAGGCGGTGTGGTGGTATCTTCTCGCGAACGGCTGCCACTCCTGGCTATGGTCGAGCCCAAGTAGGGCAGACTCCCGCCAACTCGCCTGCGTGAACATAAACAGATCACGGCCCGGTGGCACTGTCGGAAGGTTCTCTTTCGTGTGCCACTGGCTCCGCCAGTGTTCATAAGGGCGAGTCAGCTTTGTTAGGACGCCCGACTGATCGAACCACTTCAGGTTGGGGCGACTGAGCCTGAGACATGCGACTTCAATCACCCTCAGTTGGTACGAGTGAGCGACTGATTCGATCAGTTCCGTGAGCCGTCGTTTGGTCAATAACGTCTCTGGCCGTTGGTCCGGGAGTATCGATTGACGCAAGTCACAAGACGCCCCGAAGCGTGATCATCCCTTTCCAATGGTCGACTACCACAGCTAAAGAATTCCAAAGCCCACTAGCCAAGCCAGTCGTACACCTCTAACCGTTGGCCGACAGTGCCACCCGGCCGCTCAAAGACATTTGGGGCGAAATAGGCTGCTGGTGCCAAGAGCTGCGGCAAGTGGGATCGGCTGATGAACATCGACGCAGTCTATACAGCAAAAAAGGAGAAAGACGGTTTTCTGGAACTAACGCTACTGCCTATAGCCATCGAAGCGAATCGATGATGGAAAAACTAGCGACTGAACCATCCCTGCGCCCGGGAAACAAATGCAAGATACGTCTGCTATACAGAGAAAGAACGGGTTGAGAAGGGAGTCATGTTGACGAAAATATTCAAGGATGTATCTAGAAACCGGTCGTTTCCTTAACAGGACAAAATCAAACATGATGGCGACTAACGTATTCATCGTTCGCGAATAGTCGACAGTCCATTTCGGCCACTAAGCTGGATTTTGACGATTCCGCAGGACTTCCCCCTGCATCATTAATGCTTTTTGGTTTTGTGGCCTCGTTTCTCAGTCAAGGTCGCACGGACAGAAGTAGCGTTGAGGAAAGCTCGACTTTCGTCTGGAGATTCGTCCGATGCTGCACTTTCCCTCGATTCGCGAACTGGTTCGAACGTTAAGGGTATCAACTTCAAGGTCCAGCCATTCGATACGAAGACTGCGACAAGATTCGCGAGTCCAAACGGCAGCTCTAGAGTCGCGAGAGTTGTTGTCGGTCGACGCGCTGAACTCAGCTCGCGATATCGCAGCAGTTCACGCAGGCAACCGGATGGAAGAGGTAATGCCGGGTCTGTTTATCGAGCATCAGAACTGGCGGACTTTCACCCCTTCCCGCTCGGCTGCATTGCAAGCTTCCCCTTTGCAACTCAACGGCAATGGGCTGCACTTCAACCTCATTCCGACGCCTGGGATGGCGCCTCAGGCGATTGCTGGGTTTCAGCGAGCGGCCGACTTTTGGAGTGCGACACTCAGTGACGATATCGTCATGAATCTGAATATCGGATTCTCGTCCCTGGGGTCCGGAATTCTGGGACAAACGGGGTCTCTGAGTCAGGTCAATTCGTACAGCGCATATCGAACTGCATTGATTGGTGATGCGAGATCGGCTGATGATATAACCGCTACGTCAAATCTTCCGACCGGCCCGAACTTATCCTTGTACACCTCTACTCGAACGGCTGGTACATCACCGGGCGCACCGGTGGTCGATAACAATGGAACTGCGAACAACCAATCACTGGCAATTAATACGGCCCTGGCCAAGGCACTTGGGTTGCGGGCAGCCAATGACTCGGCGAGCGATGCAAGCATTACCTTCAGCAGCGATTTTTCATTTGACTTCGATCCTTCGAACGGAATCGACGCAGGTAAGTTAGACTTCGTTGGAATTGCAATCCACGAGATTGGTCACGCGTTAGGGTTCACCAGCGGGGCTGACACGGTCGACTATTTCTCAGGGAGAGGACCTCAAGCTGGAACACAGAATCTCGACAATTTCGCAGTTGTCGAGCCGTTGGATCTCTTCCGTCGATCAGCCGCCAGCGAATCAAGTGGTAGCGATATCGACCTGCGGGCCGACACTGCCGAAAAGTATTTTTCAATCGATGGCGGAACAACAAATCTAGCCCTGTTCTCAACAGGAGGTTTTAATGGCGATGGACGTCAAGCCAGCCACTGGAAAGATAACTTAGGTATCGGGATTATGGACCCGACCGCAGTTGGCACGGGCCAGGTCAACATTTTTACAACAATGGATGCTAGAGCCTTCGATGTCATCGGATGGAATCGCATCGCTTCTGCAACTCCGACTGAGATCGCGGTTGCTAACGGCTCAACCAATATTGTTGACGGCTCAAGTACCGTCGCATTTGATACGGTTAGCCAAGGTGCGGCCGGTGTTGTGAAGACGTTTACTGTCACCAATACAGGCGGCTCGAATCTCATCCTCCAGCCAGCCAGCTTTACCAGCGGTTCTGGCTTTACCATCACCACGAACTTTACTGCCGGGCAGGTGGTCGCTCCGGGAGCGTCAACCAATCTGGTAGTCAGGCTCGACTCCGCCAACGTCGGGGCAAAAACAGCGGCAATCTCGTTTGCCAACAATGATAGCGATGAGAATCCGTTTAATTTTTCACTCACCGGGACTGTCAATGCAGCAACAAACGGCAGTATTGCTGGCAGGGTCTTTAATGACCTTAATGGAGATGGTGTGATTGGTGCGGGCGAAGCGGGCATCAGTGGTCGAACCGTCTATCTTGATGCCAATAACAACGGGACTCTTGACGGCTCAGGATCGGTCTTTGGCTCAGTCAATTCAACGAACGTGCCGATCGCGATTCCAGAAGTAGGCACGGTGACATCAACCTTGAACGTGGCTGGACTGGCCGGGAAAATCAGCGACTTGAACGTCACGCTGAATCTGACCCATACCTATGATCAAGATCTAACCTTGACGCTGATTGCACCTAACGGGACTGCTGTCGTTCTGTCTAAAAACCGTGGCGGCGGTGGAGACAATTACACAGGAACAACCTTTGACGACGAAGCCAGCACGCCCATCTCAGCTGGACTCGCACCATTTTCCGGGAGTTTCCGGCCGGAAAATCTCCTTTCGGTCCTTGATGGACTGAATCCGAACGGGACTTGGACACTTCAGATTAATGACAATGCCTCCGGCGATTCTGGCAGACTGGTTAGTTGGTCGTTGGGCTTAACCCGCACTACCCCTGCCGAAACATCTACAATCACCAACGCCAGTGGGGAATACACTTTGGGGTCGTTGGGTGCCGGGACATATAACGTCCGCCAGGTTCTCCCCTCAGGCTGGGTTCAGACAGCACCAATCAACAATGCAGTCCAGGTTGTTAACTTAACTGCAGGACAAGCAGTAACAGGCCGCAACTTTGGGGCGAGACAACCGACCGCAGGAAACGTGGCGATCATCGATGATGGCGATGCAGGCTTCAGCGTCAACAACGCCAGCTTGTGGATCAGTGCCACGTCTGGCTATGGCAACGACCGCCGCCTGGCAAACGCCGGTGCTGGGAATGCAACCGCCACTTATAACTTCACTGGTTTAGCAGCCGGGACCTACCGCATCGCGGCTACGTGGGTCGCTGGAACCAATCGGGCCAATAACGTCCCCTATGCTGTCCGCAGCACAGCGGGTGGAACAGTATTGGCTTCGTTCACAGGCAATCAACAGGTGACGCCGAACAGTTTGAATGATGGAGGTGTCCCGTTCCAGAACCTCGGAACTGTGACCATTACTGGCTCAACACTGGTGGTGACCATTTCCAACACCACTGGCGGCCTTGTCACGGCCGATGCCATTCGTATCGAGCGGATTACCAATACGGTGTTCACCATCGATGATGGCGATGCAGGTTTCAGCGTTAATAACGCCAGCTTGTGGTCCAGTGCCACCGGAGGCTTTGGCAATGACCGCCGCCTGGCAGCAGCAGGAGCCGGGAATGCGACCGCCACCTATAACTTCACTGGTCTGGCAGCAGGGACCTACCGCATTGCAGCCACTTGGGTCGCTGGAACCAATCGGGCCAATAATG
>JAIXVG010000154.1 GCA_027483145.1 Planctomyces sp. | reverse complement strand
CCGAATCCCCGGTCCTTCCTCGGCGTAACCCAAAAATCAGTACTCATCAGCCCAATCCCAACCCGAAAATGGCCCGATTCTCAACCGGCAATCCAGCTTGGCTCGCGGGTTGCATCCCCCCGGTGTTAAACCAACAACTGTGGCGAAATGTCCCCAGCTGTGCTCCAAATACCGCCTGGGCATGTATCAATTGTTGAAAATTGGAACGTTCGAATCCCGCCCCCCGGTGCGTTTTCGATCCGCCCTCCCGACTACCTCCCGGAAAAAACGACATGGCCCCAATTCCGCTCGAACTCGGCGACCACCTGCAAGCGAACGGGCAATCGAGGCTGATTGACCATCTCCACCGGCTCTCCGACGAAAGCCGCGAAGCTCTTTTAAGCCAGCTTGCAGCCGTTGATTGGTCCAGCCTCTCTCGGGTTCTGGCCGATTCGAATACTGCTGTACCCCTCGGACAGTTAGCCCCGCCGCAATCAATTGTTCGCTTGCCGCAAACCCCCGAAGAGTCAGCCAACTGGCAATCAGCGACTGCTGCAGGCGAAGCGCTGCTGGCCTCGGGCAAGGTGGCTGCCATGCTGGTTGCGGGGGGACAAGGGACACGCCTCGGTTTCCCCCACCCGAAAGGGATGTACAACATTGGCCCCGTCTCGGGCTTCAGCCTGTTCGCCGGGTTCGCCCGTCAGATCTTGCGTCTCGAAGAAAAGTACGCAACCCGCATCCCCTATTGCATCATGACCAGTGATGTCACCCATGCCGAAACGCAGGCGTTCTTTGAAACGCACAATTACTTCGGCCTCGACCCTTCGCGAGTCCATTTTTTTCAGCAAGGGGTCTTTCCATCGATCGATGCCAACACCAATGAACTGCTTCTCTCTGGGCCAACAGAACTCGCCAATAGTCCCAACGGACATGGCGGGATGCTGGCCGCGTTTCAGAAATCAGGGCTCCTCGCCAAACTTCAGTCGGCAGGAATCGAGCAGCTCTACTACCATCAAGTCGATAACCCCGGCGCAATCGTCTGCAACCCCTCTTTCTTGGGTTGGCATCTCAAGCATGGTTCCAGCATCTCGACCAAGGTCGTCGCCAAGGTCAACGCGGCCGAGCGTATGGGCGTTCTCGCAGCAATCGACGGGAAAACCCAGGTTGTCGAATACAGCGATCTTCCCCCAGAAGCTGCTGCTCAAACTAATCCCGATGGCTCGCTTCGCCTCTGGGCGGGTAGCACCGCCATGCACGTCATGTCCCTCAAGTTTCTCAGTGCCTACCTGGCCTCTGCTGGAGCCTTACCCTTCCACCGCGCCTTTAAGGCAGTCCCGTACTACGATCTGCAGCATCAGCAAGTGGTAAAGCCAACATCTCCAAACGCCTTCAAGTTCGAACGGTTCATCTTCGACCTGCTCCCCGCTGCGGAAGTGGCGCTGGTTGTCGAAGCAGATCGGGCTGAAGAGTTCTACCCTGTTAAAAACGCCACAGGCAGCGATTCCCCTGCCACCAGTCAGGCAGCGATAATCGCCCGGGCGAAATGCTGGCTGACCACCGCTGGGATCACCACCCCGGAGTCTCAACCGGTTGAGATCGACCCCCGCGCAGCCACCTCTGCGATCGATCTCACGCACCGCATCGAAGCAGGCGAGCTAACAACCACCCCCGCCGCAATGCTTGTGCTCCACACCCCTTTGGAAGTTAACGGCCCCGCGCTAATCACGATGAAGTCGAGTTAGCAATCGTAGTGTGCCCAAAGGTACTCCCCAGACGCACGGCCCACCTTGTTAAAAGTGCTTCTGCAGAAACAAGCGAGTTGTCGACTGACAAAGACCGATTGCCGGGCGACACCAATCAGAGACAGAAAACAAACCACAGATAATACAGATCGGCGCAGATAAGACAGGAAAAGCAGGTTTCTTAGCCGCATGATCTGCGAAAATCTGCATCATCTGTGGTAAACAACTCCTGATAATCTTCCCAATGTTTTTTTCGGGATCACAGCCTGGCTCGTTGAAAGAGCTTCTTCGGCAATAAGAGAGTTATTGTCTGACAAAGATCGATCGCGCGACCTACATGATCCATCCTTAGCAGTTAACACCGGCCAGTACTCATCACCACCAGATAACTTTCACACTAACACCCCAGACCACCCTGAATCGTGGTCAGCATCGCTGGCGAAAATGT
This sequence comes from Planctomyces sp., assembly GCA_027483145.1. GTDB lineage: Bacteria > Planctomycetota > Planctomycetia > Planctomycetales > Planctomycetaceae > JAIXVG01. Next base: position 1,910 of record JAIXVG010000154.1, on the reverse strand, counting down.
GTCCAATCCTCCATAACACCAATCTCTAGCAATTAATCAGTCAACCGAAAGACGATCAATGCGACACGACGGACGATTGGCCAACCAACTTCGCCCCATTAAGGTTCAGCGATACTTCACGACTGCCGCTCCGGGCAGCGTCCTGATCTCTGCCGGAAAAACAACTCTCCTCTGCACGGCCAGTATCGATACGGCGGTCCCACCTTGGAAAGCGCATCTCCCCCCCGACCAGCTCACCGGCTGGCTGACGGCCGAGTACTGCATGCTTCCGGGCAGTACAGCTCCTCGCAAACGACGCGAGCGAGAAAAAGTCGATGGTCGCTCGACCGAAATTCAACGGCTCATCGGCCGCAGCCTCCGTGCAGCCCTCGACTTTAAGGCCTTAGGCCCACGCACCATTACCATCGACTGCGATGTCCTCGAAGCCGATGGTGGTACCCGTACCTTGGCAATCACCGGCGGCTTTATCGCCTTGGCCGATGCCTTGGCGACCATCGCTGGCGATGTCGATCTCTCCCGAGTGGTCAAGCACAGCATCGCCGCCGTCAGCGTTGGCGTTTCCAACGAGGTCCCGGTTCTCGATCTTGACTATGTCGAAGACAGCGCCGCCGAAGTCGATATGAACGTCGTCATGACTGGCGGCGGCCTCTTCATCGAAGTCCAGGGAACCGCCGAAGGGACCCCATTCTCTCAGGATTTCCTCGACAGCCAATTGGCCCTCGCCAAAGAGGGAATCGCCCAATTGACACGTATCCAGCGCGATTCTTTAGGCGAAAATTGGCCTATGGACAAAAATTCGAGCAATTGATACGGTCCGCTGCGCTCCCAGAAATTGTTAAACCAAGCTCACAGCAAGCAGGTCTTAACCGAAAGAGAGAATCCGTAGGCCGGATCCTCTCCATTCGGGCTATACCCGATCAATTGCCCTGTATCGCTTACCTTTTGCACGAGTCAGGCTAACAACTCAGCTGAGGGTCAAGCTCACGCAGGACCAACAGTGCAACCGCCGCCATAAGTCATAATAACTCATTGCAATCTCAGGTTTTACAACCGACGGATAACACAGTTTTTTCTGGGAAGCGGTTACCGCAAGCCCAGCTTGTCGATATCACTCGAACTGCCTCATCAGGACGATGCAGGCGAAGCCGATACGAATGGAGTCTGAACCATGCGCCTGTCCCTGTGGCTTGCTGCCCTCTCGCTCGTCGTTGCCTTCACCGGCGATCTCGTGGCGATTGAGGCTGTCCGTGGCAAAGAATATCGACTTTCGAAGCAGCATGGCCCCTGGATGATCATGGTGGCCAGCTTTCGAGATGTCCCACCCGATCGGCATCAGCCCGGTCTCACCGCGGCCCAGGCTGCTGAAGAACTGGTCCTCGAACTTCGCCAGCTTGGCATCCCCGCTTACATCCATTCTCAAGACGCCAAGGTCGAAAAAATCCCCACTCGCGACCGCATGGGCCGCGAAGACGAGCGAATCTATGCAGCTCAGCGCGACATGCTTTCCGTCATTGCGGGAAACTACGACACCATTGATGACAAGACAGCTCAAAAGACTTTGGCCTCGATCAAAAAGTTTCACCCCAAGTTCATGAAAGATAAGCAAAACGGGGCGGTCTATCGCGAAACCCCGGGCCGCAAAGGTCCACTGTCCGGGGCCTTTATGACCATCAACCCCATGCTCAGCCCTGAAGACGTGGCTGCCAACGAACGAGACCCAGTCATTCAGCGCCTTAACTCAGGCATCGATAACTCGCTGTGGGAACTGAAAAAGAAGTACACATTGCGAGTCGCCACGTTCGCAGGAAAGTCGGTCACACCAGTGGGGACCAGCGCTTACCGCAATAACGAAAATCAGTTCGATGAAATTCTCGGCCGCGGTCGAAACCTGAATGATGCCGGCGAAGATG
>JAIXVG010000254.1 GCA_027483145.1 Planctomyces sp. | reverse complement strand
TCGTCGTCGGCCTCATCGGGCTGGGTGATTACCTCGGACAGGTTAGCCCGATCGAGTGCCGCCTGGGTCGAGAGTGCTTGCTGATGTGGCGCCGCGACGGCGAGCGGGCTGAGGGGCAGCAAAGCAACAGCTACGATCAACAGTTGCCAGCGGGCAGACTTCGAAAGTGGCTGATAGTTGGGGGATTGCATAATCTGGGTGAGACGCCGCCGAAGAAACGGAGCATAGCCCAAGCCGGAAGCGATCGGAGGGAGAGCGCGGCGTTTTTCGCACAGGAAGTCGATCGTATCGAGGAGAGCTTCGGCATATTGACGATGCGATTTGGGGAACTTGCTGACCACCCAGGCATCGCAACATTCTTCCTCGGCCTGTTCAATTTGAACACGAGCAACCCACAGAATGGGATGCCACCAGAAGAAGGCGGTCGCTACGAATTCAAGTAGGCGAACGTAGTGATCGCCTCGCACAAAGTGGGCATACTCGTGAGCAATGAGGGTGGCCCGGGAGTGATCTTGCAATCGCTGGGCGAGACCAGCAGGAAAGACGAGTTTGGCCCATCCACCGAAGCCCCAGAGCATTGGGGACATGGTTGCTTCCACAACACGAATGCCCGGCGGGGCGGACAGGTTGAGCTGCTGCGCGACATCGGCAGCCTGGGCCTTTAAACCTGCGGGAACAGTGGTGCGGGCGGTTAAGAGCCATTCGAAGCGCATCGCATGCCAGAGCTGCATCAGGACCCAGCCGACAGAACCAAGAATCCAGAGGCCAAGCAAGGCACGGACAGTGATGGTGCTGACTGATGAAGCTGCTACTGAGGCCTGTATGGAGGGAAGGCCGGTTGCGACGAGAGGGCGCGTGGTGTCTGTTGATGACTTGTCGGGAGACGAGGGATTAGTGCGAGTAATGATGGAGTTGGGACTAATTGCCGCACTGTTGCCGGTGGTGATGTTCTCTAGCCGAGTGGCATTATCCGAGGGGACATTCGAGTTGGGATTAGACCAATTGGCGAAAACTGAATTGTTAGCTGGCAGTATGGTTAACCAGGCTTGCTGCCAGGCAGTGGCGATGGGAGCAGGGAGGGTTAATCCGATAGGAAGGCCGAACGTAGCGGGACCATAAATCGGAGGTGTAACGAACTTGAGAAGGACAAGGACCCAGACGGCATGAGTCAACGCGGGTCGACGGAACCAACGAGAGACCAGCCAAGCCAAAAGGGCTAGTGGAAACACCATGCTGGCGTTGGCAAAGCCAGCCGCAAGCCATGCATCCATAGGTGCTTCCCTTTATTGAGACAAGGAGGTCAATGTTACCGGTCGTTGCAGAGTGCGTCTTGACGCACCGTGTTGAGACGTGTGAAAGCCAGTCAAAGGTTCCGCAATTCGGCTCGCTACAAGTAAAACGCAGGGCGATTTTTTGGAAGATGGTGCTCTGATGCGGATCTGGCGACGTTGCCATCAAACGGTGTTACGGGGTAGAGAATCCGAGGGTCGAAATCCCCGGCTCTCCCTGGAAGTGACTGATTAGAGAAACCTAACTGGCGAAGACGTCTGATTCGCGGGTTACTTGGCGTTGCTGTCGAGGTCATCGAGCAGAGTTCGGAGTGATTCTCGATCTTCGGCCGAGAGGCCTTTTGTTTTGACGAGGCACGTTAGGAGAGTGTTGAGCTCCCCTTCGCAAAGTTTGTCTGCAGTGGTTTGAAGCTGATGAGCGATTAACTCGTCACGCCGAACGATGGCAGAGAATTGATGGGGCCAAGTTTTGCGGTCGCGTTTAACGTACTTTTTTCCTTCGAGCCGCTCGAGCAATTTTTGGACTGTGGCAGTGAGGGAGAGGGAGACCTCTTTATACAGCCGCTCGGTTAGTTCGCGGACTGACGAAGTGCCGTGGTCCCAGAGCATTTGCAGGACCGACAACTCAGCATCGGTGACATCTTGCGCAGTTCGTGCCATTGAATTGAACTCGATTCTGAGTGAACCACAAACAACATAAGATGTTTAAAAATAACATCTTACGGAATAATGAACTCGCTGGAATTGGTTTTGCTTTTGAGCCGGTACTGCCGATGAGAGGGGCGTCTCCTGAGTAGGAACTTTTGCCCTCGCTGCCAGTCATTCTAACAGACTAAAGACAAGTCGTCTGGCTTTCAATTGGAATTCCAGACTTTTTGTCAGAAATTTGGGCAAAGCGAAGAAAAGGTGGCTTTGCCGGTGATGACGTTACCACATTTTGGGGGAGCTTCGCTGAGGACTGACACGATTTTCAGACCTTCAGCTTAGCCCATTGGCGTGACCGGTAGCGCCAGATGACCAGTGCAGCTCGGCAGGTGTTGTCGGCCCCCATTCCCAGCCAGGCACCCCATAGACCTGCGCCGTAGACAACTCCGCAGAGGTAGGCCACTGGGACACGGAGGCAGAGGACCCCCAGAATGGCCGCATATAACGGGAAGCGCGTATCGCCTGCTCCGCGTAAGGTGGCCACAAAGACCAGTAAAAAGGCGTTGGGGATTTGGTAGGCGGCCATCAGTTGGAACGCAGGGATGCCTGCCAGCGCGACTTCAGGGTCGGTGTGCATCGCAGCATAAATTTGAGGAGCGAAGAAGTAGAAGACGAACGTGCAGAAGACGGCCCAACCGAGGCTTTGCGTCAGGGCACGAGGGGCGACGCGGCCTGCTTCGGCGATTTGTCCGGCTCCTAGCAGACGCCCGGTGAGGCTGGCGGACGCAATGCCCCAGGCGACGCTAGGAAGATAGGAGATCGATTCGACTCTAACACCAACGATATGAGCCGCGAAGATTGGTCCACTGAAGCCGCCACCTGCCAAGCGCGAGATGACCATCAAGAAGGCGAAGTGGCCGATGAAGGTGACCAGTCCATCGAGGGCTGCGGGGGCACCAACGTGTAAGATCCGGCGAACGAGGTCGCCGCGCCATTTCATGTTAGAGAACTTCACAGTGAGATGAAGCCAACCGGAGGTCATGGCCACGCCCATGAGGACCGCTCCCGTTCCCTGAGCAATGACGGTTCCGATGACAATGCCATCGATGCCCAGGCGGGGGAACGGGCCGGTGCCATAAACGAGGCCGACCGACGCGATGACGTTCACGACGTTTGTGAGACCGAGGACAAGGAGCGGGGTTCGCATGTCTCCGGTGCCGCGGAGGGCTGCTGAGCCGGCGAATGTAAAGGCGGCGAAGATTTGGCCAATAGCATCGATACGCAAGTAGCGTTCGGCCACGATGCGGGTTTCGGCATCCATCCCCAGAAAAGCAGGCATGAATGACGCGAGGGCTTGCAAGAGGCCACAGATGAGCAGCCCCAGGCCGGCTGCCAGCATGAGGGCTTGCGTTGCGATTTGCTCTGCTTCGTCGCGTTGGGACGCACCCCAGGCGCGGGCAACCAGGGCTGACGTGCCGACACCAACCAGACCCGCAAGCATGCTGGCCATCCAGCTCATATAGGCAGAGATGCCGACGGCTGAGGTGGCGGTTGCTCCGAGACGACCTGACAGATAAGTATCAAAGAAGCTCACAAAGAAGTGCAGCAATTGCTCAGCGAGGACGGGCATTGAAAGGATAAAGACGCCCCAATGGCTACTATCGATGCTGGGTGGTGCTTGAGCATCCAATTGTGGACCACGCATGCGGGGCTTTCGTGAGGCGAGCGCGTGATAACTCACGCGATGAGAGGGTGATGATGGAAATGATCGACGTTGAGTAAATGGCCCTTATCGGGAGAAACATTTCGCTTGGAGACAACTGGTTTAGGGTGGACAGTCCATTCACCAGGCGATGATGTTTGGGCGGCCCATGTTGCCTGGCTGCAGTTGGCCAGTCGAGGGAGCTTAGCCGATCGACAAAGAGTTGGCAGGTGTTATGAGCGAAAAGGGGGAGAGGACGTCCGAATTGCTGGGGGTGGGAATGCCAATCATTCTGGCTGGCCCTGTTTGCCATGGGTGGCGAGTGCGTTAAACTCGAAACTGATAAACTGCTTCGGTGGCCGACTCTGGCTTTGGTTGATTCTTTTACATTGGCTGCGCTCATGATGCGATTGGCTTTGATTCACCGTGACCGGATGGTTGGACGAATGATTTGCCACATGCTGGCATGTTGGTTGCTGCTGTGGCCGACGCTAGTAAGTGAGCTGCTGGCTGACGAACGGCTGTTAGAGAATGGGGATGTGGTGCTGTTTATTGGTGACAGCATCACTCAAGCGGGGGACTATATTACTCAGGTTGAAGCGTACCTGTTGACGGCGCGTCCGCAAGAAGAGTTTGTCATTCGCAAT
>JAIXVG010000163.1 GCA_027483145.1 Planctomyces sp. | reverse complement strand
GGTGCTTTGCAGGAACGAATCACGTCGACAAACCGTGGTGCTATTAGTTCGGTTCAGGCCGTGTACGTGCCTGCCGACGATCCAACCGACCCTGCTCCTGCGACGGCTTTCTCGCACTTGGATGCGTTCATTTATCTTGAGCGCCGAATTGCCGAAAAAGGGTTGTACCCTGCGATCGATCCGCTTGCTTCATCAAGCCGAATACTTGATCCGCAGATTGTGGGTGTGCACCACTACAACGTGGCAAGGCGTGTTCAGAAGACGCTGCAGCGTTATCGCGAACTACAAGACATCATCGCCATTCTGGGGATCGATGAGTTGAGCGAAGGGGATAAGCAGATTGTTTATCGTGCTCGCCGCATCGAACGATTCCTGTCGCAGCCGTTCCTCGTGGCCGAGGCCTTCACCGGCAAGGCGGGCAAGATCACTCCGCTGGCCGATACGATTCGTAGCTTTGAAGAGATCTGCGACGGGAAATGGGATCACTTGCCCGAATCGGCCTTCATGTACGTTGGTGCGATTGAAGAGGCAGTGGCCAATGCTGAAAAGATGGCTAAGGCGTAGTTGAAGCGTCTTGGCTCTTTCGGCTGGTGTGATTGTTAACTGATTTGATTCATTGGCACGTTGCCAGATGGCTAATTTTCATTAGCAGGTTGTTGATATGGCTGGCAGTCTACTGAAGCTGGTAGTGATTACTCCCGAAACGAAGGTGGTCGATACGCCAGCGGACAGCTTGCGGTTTCCCCTCACTGACGGATCAATTGGGGTACTGCCCGGCCGTGCGCCGCTGATCGCCAGGCTAGGTGCGGGAGAACTGGTCGTCACGACTGCTGGTACCGAGCAGGTTTACTACGTTGAAAACGGCTTTGTCCAAATCAAGGACTCGACGGTCTCATTGCTGACCGACTATTGCCGGCTGGCGAGTGGACTAAGCGTTGGCGATGCCGAGAAAGGTCTGGCTAGAGCTGAGGCTCGCGAGGCCGCCAGTAGCGACGAGAAGGAACTCGTCACGAACGCAAAGCGAACAGCCAAGCAGCGTTTGGCGACTGCCAGGAAATACGCTTCCCGCGCTTAGGTGGACCTCGAGCAATGGCCACCAGGCTTGAAGATTGATCGCCAGCGGTTTCACTCGTCTTCTTGAGCAAACTCGCCAAGCGGCAAGAATTGCCTGTTTGCTGACGACCGTAACTTGTTCGCCTGGTAAATCATCGACCTTGGCGCGCATGACGCATGTGCTGGCACGTCCGATGATGTTTTTCTGACATGGCGTTTGGTGCCGATAATGAGACTAGGAAATTAGGGCGAGCAGTGACTGATTAAAGGTTTCTGCAATTGGCCTGCAGGCAGGATGCTTGCAAGTCGGGGTGCCGGATATGCACCCGGCTGGCCCAGCGGAGGAAGGGCACTCATGGATCCGACCAGCAAGGCAAATGGCCCAGTTAGCGAAATGCAAATTTCGCTACGGGTGGCAGGGCCAACCGGCACGTCTCAGCCGCTAGTGATTCGTGAGGATTACTGCACGATCGGGGCCAGTGAGCATTGCGATATTCGCATTCCCGCTCCTGGCATTCCTCCGGTTCACAGCCTGCTGCGGATTGGTCCGGGCTATGCGTGGATTGAACCAGCAGCAGCCGGTGGTCTCATCACGGTTAATAAGGCCGAAGTCAAGCGAATGGCATTACGATCGGGAGACCGAATCGATTTGGGTCCTGTTTCACTTGAAGTGAGCGTCGAACCGATTCAGAAAGCTGGGCATCCCTGGCCTGAACTCAAGGGCCAGGCCGAATCGGCTGATTTGGACAAGCTATCAGCTAGCGAACTCTGTGATCTGATCGAGGCTGAACAGGCCGAGATCGACCGCTTCGATAGACAGCGAGAGTTTGGCTGGCAGGCCTTGTTGGCCGCAGCTCATACTCTTGCGACTGCAAGTTTGCCGACAGAGTCTGTTTCGACTTCAGACCTCGTAGTCCAGATTGAGCAATTGTCGAAGTTGCTCGAAGAGCAGACGAGGGAAATGGTCGGCCAAGAAAACGATCTTGTTGCGGCTGTCGCTAGTCTCAGGCACCGTCAGCAGTCGCTGCAATCGCAGCTCGATCAGTTGCTGGCCAGTCCCGACGCAGCACATAAGACTGGAAGTTGGCGGGTAAGCGCTTAGAGAGCGTGAGGGCGATAGCGCGTCAGAACTTGCGACCGTTCTGCGGCAGATCTGTTGAGCTCCGAAGGGTTGCTCCGTACCAATCGCTGCGGTTTTCATCGCACGGCCCATTCTTTGCGGGCTACGGTCGAGCAGTTCGGGACCTATGCCTTCCCTCTTGATCGGCGATTTCCACAGTGACCCAAGCCCCACGCAAGCGACCCCGGCACCCTCTAGAGGCCCGCAGGTTTCGGTCGCATTGTCAGGTGGTTCACCCGACTTGGTTGCGTACGCGTGGTTTCACCTATGTCAGCAGATATCGGTTTGGCTCGGCAAAGTTGAGCGAGCACTTTCGTCCCGGTGACTGCTATAATCACTTGATAACTCTTAGGCGAGTCGTGTTATCAAGTTCGCTGCTGCAGTGCTTGTGCAAGGCAGAAAAAACGACTGGCGGATCGCGTCGACTCATCGATGACTGTCAGCTGGGTCAGTAGTCGCTGCCATCGTCTGCTTGACCTGGCAAAATTGACGCGAAACGCTCAGAGTGTCATCGGCTAATCATAAACCCCGTGTGCCCTTTAAGGACCGATCATGCAATTCTGGCTGATGCGGCATGGAGAAGCGGAACAGCCGTACGGAGGGAGTGATAGAAACAGGGCGCTAACCCCTACTGGCATCAATCAGTTGCAAGAACTGGCCAATTACTTGATTGGGCGGTTTGATTGCCCAAAGCTGATTATGCATAGTCCGCTGCGACGTGCAAAGCAAACGGCCGAAACGATCGCCGCGATCTGGACGGCCACCGAGCCAGGCGCCGGTCCCTTCATCACTCAGGAAACACCGCTGCTGGAACCAGGGTTTTCGCCACAGACCTTGCTTGACGCTGTCATGGCGCAATCAACAAGCCCGGTCCTATGTGTGGGGCATCAGCCTGATATTGGAATCATGGCTGATTGGCTGACCGGGTGTGCGCAGCTTAGCTATCGTCCGGGGACTCTATCGATTTTTGATGGTCCGTCGTTCGCCAGCCAGGGCATGTGGACGCTTGCCGGTCACTTCCCGGCAGATGCTATTCGGCCGTAGAACCAGTTCACGCGGCTCGCAAAACGGCAGCCAGACCCGCGTCGTTCGTCGCTGGTGGCTTTCGCTTTAGCGGCTGGCCGCAAATCACTTCCAGCACTTGTTCTGTTGGTGTTGAGAGCCAGGCCCGCGAGGGATGATTGATTGCCGGGGGGGCAACCTCAAGGCAAGCATCCCAGTCTCCCTGACACACGCGGCGGGCGATTCCCGCCTGGTCGAGCTGATGAGCGTTCACGACCTGTTCCCACTGGCCATCAATTGGCGTTACGGCAACCGGCTTACCTAAAACGAACGCCTCCAGCGGAGTCGTTAACCCGGCGTTGGTTAGCACAGCACGCGATGTGCTCAGGTCTTCCAACATTGTGGCTCGGCCGGGAGGGCAAAAGGTAACCAGTCCGTGTTGACCACGCGGGACGTGCTGCATTCCGTAGACCTTCACATTAACCTGGCGCGAATTCGCCCACTTGATCAGGCTGTCTGCGTCTCCGTAGTGCAGGTAGACAAGCAGATGGTCTCCCATTACAGGCACTGCCTTTCGAACCTCATCACGCAATATCGGTGGGAGGCAGCGAAAAGTGGCTGGTTCGTAATGATAACAGTGAAGCCGGTCGGCCCCTGCAGTGAACAAGCGGATGACGGTGCGAGTTAACCGGCTCTCAAACCCGTGGCTATCGGCTGCGGCAATCGACTTCTCCGATAAAGCCAGTTGTCGGCACACAGCGACAACTTCACAGTCAGGAACAAGAAGTGGACTGGCAGTCAGCGGCTCAAAGTCGCTAATGATCAGATCTGGCGCAAAGTCGATAATGGTTCGTTTAAGGGTTCGCAACGAATAGGATATCGGCCCCAGCGATCTGGCCCAATTCCAGGCGGTTCTCTTGAAGTCGGTTTGCCCAGAAGTGACTGCATAAGGCAGGCCTGCCAAATGGAGATGGCGGCGAAACGAGTAGAAGGAGGGAACAGGGGGACCAGAAGTCACGACCAAAACGTCGTTCCCTGCCGCCTCAAGCAACGGAACGAGAACAGCCGCCTTGGAAAGATGCCCCTGGCCTTGAGAATTCGCACCGTACACCAGTCTCATCGGGCACTACTCTCATCTGGCTGTCCCGCACTCCAGGCGGTTGAATCTGTCTAGTCGAAAGAAACACTCCTTTAGCGAATCGTTATCGGCGAACGGCGAGCAACCCAAGCGGTTGTGCAGTTGTTTCCACACGAGAAGCGGCAGAAGTAGCCGATCGACAAGTAGAAGTGAGGCCACTGCATCAACGGGCAAGCGATTCAGCTACGACGAAACGGGCAGAACTTCGTTCAATAGCCAAGGGTCGGAAAGCCCGCGAATGATTCTCTTGGCCCCCGTAAAATCGTGACCTGCTGTGAACTCGTGAGGGACCGAGACTGCAAAGGCCCCAGCCGTGACAGCGGCTTTCGTCCCGGCTGCACTATCCTCCAATACAAGCATCGCGTCGGGCGAAATTCCAAAATGACTGGCTGCTTTGAGATAGATTTCAGGGTGAGGTTTCCCTTGCGTCACATCCTCAGCCGCCAGCGTCAATGGAAAACGATCACGCAAGTCGAAGCGATCAAGCAAACTTAAGAGGTACTTCCGCGGAGACGATGTCGCCACCCCTTTGGGTAGCCCAAGTGCTTCGATCCGGTCAAGCAAGTCGAAAAGGCCTGGCATTGGCTCGAGTTCGGTCTGCAGCATCTCATCGAAGATCAATCGTGATTCGTGCAGAAGCTCCATTGGTTCGTCATCAAGCCCTAGATGAGCCACCAGTAACTTGAAGGACTCTTCTGGACGCCGCCCGATGATGACGTTCATGACTTCGATCGTCATCTCTCGCTGTCGTTTGGCCAAAAGGATTCCGCCAGCACGGAAGAACACATGCTCAGTATTAAACATCAGGCCATCAAGGTCGAAGCAGACGGCAGCGGGTCGCACTGGAAGACATTTCCTTGAGAAAGAGTTCGCAGAGTCGTCACGGAGTTATGGCCAATAAAGCAACCGTGATGAACGAACTGGCTAAATGTTCAAACAACCAGATCCCAATTGTCCCCTGTGACAACCGCTCACTGACGGCGAAAGCACGAACTATTTCGAGCCGCCCATGCCCCGATAGCTCTGGTCGAGCAGCTCCATCGGGTGCAAAACCTGGACCGCACTGCCAGATTCCTTAAGTTTGGCCATCATCTGCAGCGTGCAACCGGCGTTGGCTGAAGCCACAATCTGGGCATTGGTCTCTTCGATTCGTTCGCGTTTTCGCACGCCAAGTCGATCTGCCATGGCCCCTTCGGTCAGGTTGTAGCTACCGGCTGCTCCACAACAAATGTCTGACTCAGCCAATGGCACCAGCGTTAACCCCGGAATCAATTCCAATAGCTGCCGGGGAGCAGTTTTGATTTTTTGAGCATGCGCCAGATGGCAGGCATCATGGTAAGTGACGGTCGCATTGACCGGATGCTGTGGCGGGATGGGGCCTAACTCGACCAGGAACTCGTGAATATCCTTCACTTTCGCTGAGAATTCTGTGGCCAAATGATGCAATGCTTGATCATTGGGCAACACTTCCTGAGTCGTGTGCGGCAGTTCTTTCAACATGGCTCCGCAGCCCGCGACGTTCAAAATGACGGCATCCAAATTGCGGCTACCAAAGGCGCGTGCATTTTGTCGAACCAGGTCCATCGCTGGCTCGCCCGCCCCCGAGTGATAATGAATGGCTCCACAGCAACCCTGACCAGTTGGTGTCACAACTTCGCAGCCATTCATTTGCAGGACCCTGGCTGTCGCCCAATGGACCCGGCGAAACATGGCATCGGCTACACAGCCAGTGAACAACCCCACCGTGGCTCGCTTTGCTCCAATCGCCGGCAAAACGGGTGGCAAGGGCGGCAGGCTTTTGCCAAGCGGCGGCAGCAGGGCATGCATCCGAAACAAAAACTCGGGCAACAGTCGCATGACCCCCATCCGCGAGAGCAGCCCGTCGATGCCTGTTTGTTGCATTATCTTCGCTGGCCAGAGCGCCCAACGGAGCCGGGAGGCATACGGAAAGAGTTGGCCCAGAATTTGTCGCTGTAACCAATTGACAGGAGAGGCGATAAAAGACGTTGTCTCCTGCTGATGCATACCAACACGAAATGGCTCAATCAGGCGGCCATACTGCACCCCTGACGGGCAGGCTGTCTCACAACTGCGACAATCGAGGCATTGCTCAAGCGGCCGAGCCACTTGGGCATTCAGCTCGAGTCGACCATCCACAACGGCACGCATCAGATAGATTCGACCGCGAGGACTGTTATTTTCATCACCAGTTTCGAGATAAGTTGGGCAGGCGGCTGTACACAACCCACAATGAACACAATCGAGAAACAGATCGTAATTAATCTCACCACCAACTGGCGAAGACGGGCGCTGAACCGATTCGTGCAGTGGGGCTGAGGAAGGAGAGTTCATAACGCCAAAATTCATAAGGGCAGGGGGCCGCTGACCGGCTGAATCAATATGCAAACATCAATCGTTATAGCCGCTCTAGACACTCGAAAGCCAGCCTCCTAGGGATCGTTTTCGTACCGAGAGAGACTTCAGTTTTATCATTCCCAAACGAACCTAACTGAGCCGCACAGGACTGAAACCTCGTGATTCGACAAACCGTTGTGTATTCAATTGTGGCGATGCGCAGAGATTCGCTGTCCAGCTCCTGCACATTATAGTCATCTCGGCAGGTCATCAGTAGACTGGTGCTAGGGATTGGCCAGGCGATCTTCGTAGATTGATGCCTTTGACTTCAAAGACGAGTTCAATGGAGATACCTCCTTTTTTTGCAACAACCAAGAGCTGCCTGACTGTTGCTCGGCGAAGCCTCAATCAATCTGGTGCAACTGCCAACACATTGCCAATCCGCGCTAGACAGAACACATCCTATGCCAGCACTTTCCGTAGCAGACGCGCTTCGCCAGATTTGTGAGATAGTTAAGCCCAAACCGGCCGAAGAACTTCGGCTGGTTGACGCGTTGGGGGCGGTTCTAGCGAACGATGTGCTCAGCCTCCGCGATGCACCACCTTTTCATAAGGCGCTCATGGATGGCTACGCGGTTCGCTCGGGCGATCTGACGGGATCTGGGCAAACTCTCACTGTTCTGGAAGAGATCAAAGCAGGCAGTCTGCCGACGTTGTTCCTTGAAGCGGGTTGTGCCAGCCAGATTATGACTGGTGCCCCTCTTCCCGATGGAGCAGATGCGGTCGTCAAAGTCGAAGAGACCTCCCGAACTGAACAACAAGTGACTTTACTTGGTGAACCGGTAAAGCCCGGAACGAACATGCTTCGCCAGGCAGACATTTTGCGTCAGGGAGATTTGGCGCTGACTGCGGGGACGGCCCTCACCGCTACGCGACTGGCTGGCATCGCTGAGATTGGTCCAGCAACAGTTACAGCCCGAACACCTTGCAAGATGGGTGTCCTTGCCACCGGCGACGAGCTCGTTCCCATCGGAGCATCACCCGCTGCCGGACAAATCGTCAATACGAACGAAATCTTGCTGACGAACCGAATTGTCGCAGCGGGGCACCGGGCCACGGGCCTTGGAATCGCAGCAGACAACCTTGCCGACATTGAAGGGAAGCTTCGTATCGGACTTGAGTACGACCTGCTATTGCTGACCGGTGGCGTCTCAGCTGGTGTGTACGACCTGGTTCCACAGGCGCTGGCCAACCTTGGAGTGAATCAAGTTTTCCATAAGGTGGAGGTCAAGCCGGGCAAGCCCGTCTGGTTTGGTCAGCATCAGCGGCCTGATGGAAGCATCGGATATGTATTTGGCTTGCCCGGTAACCCGGTCAGTACCCTTGTCTGCTTCGAACTGTTTGTGAAGACGGCTGCAAATTGCCTCTTGGGTCTACCAGACCCGCTCCCCAAATCGGTGAGTGGTCGATTGGTTAACGCGGGAGCAAATCATGGAGAACGTCCCACTTACTTCCCGGCGGAGACAACCTGGCTGGACGACCACTACCAGGTTCGGCTGGTGAAGTGGCAGGGCTCGTCCGACCTGCAAGCCACATTAGAGGCCAACAGTATGGCTCTGTTACCAAAACACGCTGGAAACATCCCCGCAGGGACAGCGGTTGAAGTCTTCTTCTGGAAGTGAAGAGGCAGGAGGCGATACAACACGACGAAGCCGCCGCACTCCGTTGAATCTGATCGCCAATGGTCATCGGATTGGCTGGTTTAATCGATAATCTTGTTGATCGGGTACTCGACGATCCCTCGCGCCCCCGCTGCCTTCAACTTCGGGATGATGGCCCGCACATAGTTCTCATTAACGATTGTATTAACATCGACCCAATCGGGGTCCGAGAGCGACGACACCGTTGGTGTTTGCAAAGCAGGCAGCACAGAGAGGACGTGGGCGAGGTCGCCGCGTCGCACATTCATCATCAGGCCGACCTTGCCTTCTGCGGCCAGGCACGACTTGAGCATCAGGGCAATGTTTTCGAGCTTCTCTCGCTTTTGCTCGTCCTTGAATGCTTCTTTGTTGGCGATAAACCGGGTAGTGCTGTGGAGCACATCATCAACGATCCGCAGATTGTTTGCCCGTAGCGAGCTTCCTGTTTCGGTCACTTCGACAATCGCATCTGCTAAGCGTGGTGGCTTAACCTCGGTTGCTCCCCACGAGAACTCGATATGAGCCGAAACACCATGCTTGGCCAAGTACTGCTTGGTCAGGCCAACAACCTCGGTCGCGATTCGCTTTCCTTCGAGATCCTTGGCCGACTTGACGGGCGAATCGTTCGGGACGCATAACACCCAGCGAACTGGCCGCCGGCTCACCTTCGAAAACATCAGTTCACAAATCTCGTGAACGTTTGCCCCGGTTTCAACGATCCAATCGTAGCCGGTAATGCCAGCATCCAGAATCCCTTGCTCGACATACCGCGCCATTTCCTGAGCACGGATCAACATGCACTCGATTTCCTCATCATCAATCTCCGGATAGTAAGAGCGTGATGAGAACTTGATCGAGTAGCCTGCTTTTTTGAACAGTTCGGCTGTCGCCTCCTGCAAACTGCCTGCGGGAATGCCCAGCTTGATGATTTTATCTGCCATGTCGGAATCTATGTGTTTACGTTGAGGAATGAGGGTCGCGGGAGGATGCAATCGCAAAGCCGATCACGCGGCTTGCCAATCGCAGTTTGTTCTAAGAACTTATCCGAAAACCTCTGATGCTTGGATCGCATGCCTGAAAAAACGGGGTCTTCGAACAAGCACAACCGGTTTTCGGATAGGCTTTAACTCTTTTTTCCGTAGACGGCCTGGGGGTCGAAGACTCGTTCCCCCTGCACAGTGACGTCCATCGTATCGGGGTCGATCTGGCGAAAGAAGCAACTGCGAAATCCTTCGTGGCAGGCTGCTCCCCCGATCTGATGGACCTTCACGAGCAGTGTGTCTGCGTCGCAGTCGAAGTAGATCCCCTTTAACTCCTGGACGTTACCGCTCTCTTCCCCCTTGCGCCATAACTTATTGCGGCTACGGCTGAAGTAACAGACTCGCTTTGTTCGCAAAGTCTCTGCGTAGGCCTCAGCATTCATATAGGCCAGCATCAAGACATCACCGGTTGCATCGTCCTGGGCAATCACGGGAATAAGCGGCGTTTTTTCGAAGTTCGGGCCTGAACTGGTATTGCCTGACGATTCACCCATCCCAACTAACCCTTTTCTTCGAGCCTGTTTGGCTTTGGATCACTTCGCTGAAGATAGCGTAAGTTATTAAATTGATGGTACTTATGGTCAGCTGGCAACCAGAGGCTACATGCCAGAGGCAATAGCCGGCTGCCATGAGGTCGAGGATATCAGCCAGACTCTCTGGCTACCAGTTGCCCCGCTCGAACCGGACGCTCAGCAGCGGTAGCGGAGACGGAATTTTTGATATCCCTGCATCAGGGAAGAGGAGGATATCGCCCGGCGAGTTCGGTCCAAATGGGCCTGACCCTGCGAACGGACACGGTAGAATGCGTGCGGTAAGTCGACGCACGCTGAACCTTTATGAGGGAACTAGGCCGGTTTCTGGCCCGGCTGTCCCTTCGCAGGAAGCGACTGGAGGCGACCTTCCGCCCAAACGAAGCAGAGCCGGTTAGCTGAAAAGAGGGTCTCAAAAACTTCAGACCGACTGTGCAGGGTTTAACGAGTTAAACGACGGCCGACGGATAAGTCGCCCCGATGACCTCGGGGCAGCTCACCGGAACTGCGATATCGCGCGACCGGCCAACTCGAAGAGCGGTAGAATTGGTGCCCGGCCTCGGAAGTTGAGGCCTGCGGCAGCTTCCTTTGGTTGGTCCCGGGCGTTACTTGTGGTAGCCCAAATCGCGAATGACGTCGTAAAGTTCATCAAACGTGATAAACCGGCGACGGTGAGCTAACTTGTATTGGTCAACCGCCTGAGACAACTCGGCCACTTCCGGACGAGCTGCATCAACAGTGGCCGAAAACTGACGTCGCTCGGCCCCGGCCGAACGGCTGCGGTCACCAGAACGTCGGTCAACAAACTGCTCTGAATTTCGTTCAACAACGGTTTCCATTAGACTTCTCCAGGTAAGGGTTCTTCGACAGCCCCGACCAATTAATAACCCTGCGGATGAGTCGCCACAGGACCCAGTCCAGCATGCGAGGTCAACTCACCTCAATCTTTGTTCCAGACATCACACCAAGTTGAAACCTAGGTCAGAATTGAGACTGGCGCCGACTTTGCTCCGGTTTTTTTCAGTTGGTAGTTCCGAATAGGCCGACCGGTTCGCCTATAGGAATTCAACGGGCGATCCTGATCTCAACCCGCTCGAGCACCCAGTGCTCGTCGCGTGTCGCCAAAGTCGAGAGCTAGTCCAACGAGATTTGCCAGTTCAATTTGCACTCGAAACAGACAGACTTATGACCAACCGCAAGATAACCGTTCTGGGAAGTGGCGCAATGGCAACGGCCTGCTCGCTTCTTCTGGCAGAGAACGCTGACCACGAAATCTACATGTGGGCACGATCGGAAGACCTCGCCGCCATCGTCGAGCAAACTCGCGTCAACCATTGTCTGGCTCCTGCCACAACCCTCCCCGCTAACGTCCACGTTACGGGGGATATGGCTGTAGCGATTGATCAGACCAGCCTTTTGGTTGCAGCGATCCCGACTCAGTTTTTGCGCAACGTGGCTCTGCAGCACGCGAAGCATATCGGACCGGAAGTTCCGATCGTAAGCGTGATCAAAGGGCTTGAGCTGGGGACGTTTCTGCGGCCAACCCAAATCTTGACGGAAGTGCTTCACACCAGACGGATCGCCGTGCTCAGTGGTCCCAGTCACGCCGAAGAAATCGCCCAGAAGTTGCCGGCGATCGTCGTCGCGGCCAGCAAGGACGACCAGCTTGCCCAAGACTGTCAGCAAGTCTTCACCACCGAAAGCTTTCGCGTTTACACCAATAGTGATGTCGTCGGTGTTGAACTGGCGGGGGCACTCAAGAACGTGATCGCCATCGCCGCTGGGATTTGCGACGGACTGGGGTTTGGTGCGAATGCCAAATCTGCTCTGTTGACCCGCGGTTTGGTGGAGATGATTCGTTTTGGCTCTCACTTTGGGGCGAAGCCCGAGACCTTTATGGGTCTAGCCGGCATGGGCGATTTGGTCACAACCTGCTTTAGTCCGTACGGCCGCAATCGGTTTGTTGGTGAAGAACTCGGCCGAGGCAAAACCCTGCACGAGATTATGGCCAGCATGAAGGCTGTCGCCGAAGGGGTTGCCACGACTCGCAGCGTGATGCAATTAGCGAAGCGAGAGCAAATTGAGATGCCGATCACGCAAGAGGTCTTTCGCATTTTGTACGAAGGGAAGCCCGCACGCGAAGCAACCACGTCGCTGATGCTGCGGCCCGCCAAAGCAGAGTAAGCGTCACAATACCTTTTCAAGCACCCGACTCATCACCTTTGAACTGCACCAGGGAGCATCGTGTGAGACATTTTCTTCTGTCGCTACGAGGGGTGCTGCCGGTAAGTTTTTTTATTGCCGCTGGTCTGGCAACTGTTGTGTTGGCGGAGATATACGCAGACGAATTGACCGATTCTCAGGGGGCTCCCCCCGCGAAACCCCTGCCAATTCAAATGGTTCCCGCCGAAACAATTGAAAAGTCGGGGCTGCATAACGTGGCCCGGGTCAGCGACTGGCTCTATAGCGGGTCGTCTCCAGAGAGTGAAGCCGCGATGGCGGTCCTCAAGAAGCTAGGAATCAAAACAATCCTCTCGGTTGATGGTGCCCGACCTGAAGTTGAGTTAGCGGAAAGTGTAGGAATCAAGTACGTCCATCTCCCAATCGGGTATGGGACTGTTCAACAGGAACGCCTGAATGCCCTGGCTGTCGCAGCCGAAGACTTGGAAAAGCCGATTTACGTCCATTGCCATCATGGCAAACATCGGGGGCCAACAGCCGCGTTGATTATGTTCCGCTCGGTCAACCACACCTGTAGCGGCCCCACGGCCAGCGCAACGATCAAGCTACTGGGGACCGGAAAGCAGTATACCGGGCTTTACCAGAGCGTGGCTGAGTTCAGTCCGAATTCCATCGATGCTGTTGCCGCACGAGCAGCAGGTTTCCGAAGCGTTATGCCCGTTCCGGCCCTGGTTGAGTCGATGGTGGAAGTCGACCAGCTATGGGAGCAACTTGAACATTCGCTTACATCACTCGATAGGGACCCGAAGCAGGAAACCCCTGAGGGCCAACTGACCCTGTTAGCCGAACAGTTTAAGGAAAGCGCGCGACTCTTAACCGACGACACGACCACGACGGAACTTCGTCGCCAGTTAAGCTCCGAAGCCGAGTTCTATGCCGCGTGGGGAGCTCAATGGAATCCCAACACCGCTCCTGCAATGCTTAAGCAATCCAAAGAGCGATGCGCTGGCTGCCACCGTCAGTTTCGAGACTTGAAGTAACAGCACGCTTCGGCCCCAGCAGTGATAAGGGAAGGACGAGTCTTTAACCCACCACCTCAAAAATCGCTTCGATCTCAACCGCAACTCCGGTTGGCAGCGAAGAGAATCCCACGGCACTTCGGGCATGAAACCCTGCCCCGTCTTTACCAAATATCTGATGTAGTAAGTCCGAACATCCGTTAATGACCAGGTGGTGCTCGATAAACTCCTGGGTCGAATTAACGCAACCCAACAGCTTGATCACTCGGAGTCCATCGAGTGAGCCATGCGCGTTGTAGACCGACCGCAAAATCTTATGTGCCACATTCTTCGCACCGGCACACCCCTCTTCAACCCTTACCCCGGCCCCCCGTCTCCCCTTCAAATCGCTGACATGGCCCGACGTATAAAGTAGGTTCCCAGTGCGGGCACACATATTCAAGTAACCAGCAGGCTGAGGGGAGAAATCGACTCCCAAAGAGAGTGCGACTTTGGTCGGAGAATCAGAACCGGCATGCGTATTGGTCGACAAAACAAACTCCTCGTTTGAAACTACTTACTACAAAAGTGACACTTCACCGGCTCAACAGCCGGGCTTGTCGGTCGATCGAAGCCGCAAGATCTTATCCAGCCCACCCCGATCATACCAATTGGGTTTAGTTGTGGAACCAGAATTGGATAGCTATTGTCACTGCAATTGTTTCTAGTTGCACTCGGTCAAGTTCATCAAGCCAAGCAGGCTTGGTGAATGGCCTTTGTCCTGCGTTATCTTCAGGGATGATTTTCTTGATAACCCGCATCACCGGCCGTCTGGTTCGCTTGGGAGACTCCGAAGCCCGTCTAGCTGCGGGGCCATTCGAGTACGAAGTTCTCGTCCCCGAGTTTGTCCGTCGACAATTGCAGGCCCAGCTCGATCAAGAAGTGAGCCTGCGAACAATTGAGTATCTCGAAGGGAATCCGCAGCAGGGTCGCCTCACCCCCCGCATGGTCGGCTTTCTGTCGGATGCTGAACTCGAATTCTTTGAACTGGTCTGCTCGGTCGATGGGATGGGTGTTAAGAAGTCGCTTCGGGCCATGGTTCGCCCCGTCCGCGAGGTTGCGGAAGCGATCGAAGAGCAAAACATCAAAGAGCTCAGCCTCTTGCCAGGAATTGGCCCCGCCATGAGTGAGCGCATTGTGGCCAAGCTTCGCCGCAAAATGGCCCGGTTCGCATTGTTAATCGCCAAAGAAATGCCACCTGCGGGCCATGTTGAACGAAGCATTATGACCGACGCGCTTGAGGCTTTGATTAGTCTTGGCCACCACCCGCATGATGCTCGCGAGCAAATTGACCGAGTCGCTGCCACTAAAAAGAAGTTTGCATCGGTCGAGGATCTGTTAACGGAGATTTACTTGACCAGCCGCAAGGGATAGCGAAGCACTGCTGCACGTCGAAACAATCTACGGCGTCTCGCGGTCATCGATTGAGCAGTTAAACCGATGTTGTGACGCGACGCTTAACCGCGATGCGGTCTAGTCCCCCTTTAACGATTGAGCAATCGGCAACCTCACCGCCGCCACAATCGCGACGACCGAGCCCATTAGCCCTACAACAAAAATGCCAACCAGCAGACCAAGGCTGCCTGACCAATTGACGTCGGCTCCGGTACTGGAAAGATGAGGCCACATGGCCAATACGGCAGCCAGCGTCCCTGCCGCCAAGCCCCATAACAACAGCAAACTGTTTTCGATCACAATCAGGCTTCCAATCGCCCATTGCGAAAAGCCAATTGCCTGCAAGAGCGCAATCTCCCCCTGCCGCTCCAGTACGTTCCGCAGCATGACCGTCGCCAGGCCAAACGTTCCCAGCAAGAGTCCCAGCCCCCCCAAGGCCTGAAATGTCGAAAGGTACGTATTCTGCACTGCTAAAAAGCGGCGCAATCGCTGCGAGACTGGTTCTGTATCGAAACCATAAGGGGCCAGCTTCGATTCAAATAGCTCGGCAATGTCGGGCGCATTGGCCAAAGGGGCTTCAATCAAAAAGTAGCGATACCCCTTTTGCTCGGGGAACAGCTTCAAAAACTGATCTTCTGAAATCAGCAAGACTCCTTGGAAGATCGAGCCTTCAAGCATTCCGGCTATTCGCAATTGCTGGAAAGGGGATGCCGTTTCTACTGACCCGATATGGCCGGTTGGACCAAGAGCAGGACCAGCACCAGCAAACGATGTCACTGGCACCGTTTGCCCAACGGCCTTCTTCAGGCTGAACATCAAAGTATTCATGTCTCCCAGAGCGGGAACTGCTCCATCGGATGCAGAAGCATTCAAAAGCGACCATGGCGCCTTCCCGCCGGTTCCAACAAAGCGAAACCCACCCCGTTCAATCAGTGCTTGGGGGACACCCAGTATGGTGGGCGACTGAGCTTGAAACAAATTGAGGCAACTGGCTTCTTCACCTGGCTTCACTCGAAAGGGATAGACCGACAACTGATCGAACAGGGCCGCCTGGGTGCTGCTCAGATCGGTTAATCCCAGCGATGTTCGCCCTGCGGCAGTGTTCAGGTCGTATAGCAAGGGACTGGAAGACTCGGCCACCAGACTGAAGCCGCCGTTTCCCGAGTTCTTATCGGGAGCTTCCTTGGCTGGGTTCTTCTGGCCTACAGCAACAGCAACGATAACAAACGTGGCAAAAGAAATGAGCATCACGGTCGTCAAGCTGCGGCTTGGTTGACGCCGCGCATTGGCAAGTCCCAAACCTGTCAGTGCTTGCCACCCTTTACCAGTAAAGCCAGCCAAATGGCTGTTGGTCAGCCAGGCAGAAAGCCCCCATACGCAGCCAACCATGACTAGCATTCCAGCCGTAAAAAATGCCAGCACCGACCAGCCAAGACCAGCCGTTACCTCTCCCGCAGGAAGTAGGCCCAAAACGTTTGCTGCAACAATCAATAACGCGCTGCCAATTGAGAGTAGCGCTTGCCACTGGCTTCGTGTTCGCTTGGTTAACCGCAATTGCTTTGATTGCGGAGCAACTGCTTTGCCCGCCAGTTGATCGCGCAGTGGAATCTGCTTCAATGCAGATAGCCCCCACCACAACGGCACGGCTGCCGCAATCAAGCCAATCACAGCCCCAATCGCCAGACTTGCGGGCTGAACATCCAGAAACAAAAGCTGCGTTCCGACGGCTGCATTCCACCAAGTCCGCAACCCGTACAGCATTAGTTCGGCATAAGCAACGCCCGTAAAAGTTCCGATTGCCACCCCGAATATCAGACTGACGGAACCCTCTGTCAGGGCAATCTGCCGAATTTGCGAGGGGGAAAAGCCGATCGCTCCCAACACCCCAAACTCGCGTACTCGCTGTTCGACTCCCAGCCGAAATAAGAGGCCAATCAAGATCGAAGCAGCCAGAATGATAAAGAAACTGAATGCCGCAAAAAGTCCGCTAAAATCGGTCGAGCCACTCGCACCCGCCAGTCCAACGGCCTTAATCGGCAGCACGGCCAGTCCAAGCTCAACCGGTGAAACAGCGTCAATAATTTGCGCCGCTAACTTGTCACCAAACTGGTTCGTCCCCTCGGCCGGAGCAGTTCGAATAGAAGTCAATAGACCATACCTGCTGGGCCACAACCGCTGAGCTTCTGCAAGTGGCAGAAACAACTTCGGTGTCGCACGATACAAATCCCAATAGTCATCATCGCGATTCGTCACCGCATTCAACTTCATGGGGAACGGCTGCTCCCAGTCGTCCAGCGATTCAGCATCGGTTATCCCCTTCACGGTTGGGGTCAAACTGCGGTCGGCACCCGCATTCTTCAGCTTGACAATACCTCGAACGTTAAATTCGATGGTTTCTTCGGGAAGCTCACCCCGCGTGCCAACCTTGTGGTAATAAACACGAACAGCATCACCCACCTGCACGTGCAGGTCTTCCGCCAGATACTCATTGATAACGACTTCGCCGGGTGCCAGTTCTGTTGGTTGATCGGTCGTAAAGTCGAACGTTCCGAATGGCTTGGGCATCGACAGGAGATCGAGTCCAGCCATCGTCGAGTACATCGAGTACTTCGTAGAGTCTTTCACATTCTCAATCCGGTTTGCCAGATAGACCATCACTGGCGACGTGGCAGCCGACAGGCCTTGTGCTGCTGTTTGAATGGCAGTTCCCAGGCGTGTCTCAATAATAAGCTGGTCACTCTCTACCGAAACAGAACCGGTCGGCAGAGAAACTTGCCGCAGCGCCAAATCATTGAGCTGCAGCGCTTTGCCAAGCAAGCGAGTTAGCAGTAAGGCTTGCTGTTGACTGCTTTCGATATCAGTCGCGCTAGCCATCGGCGACTTCGAAACAGCAGTAAAGAAGATGCTGTTGATACGGGCGGGACTCCCCTGCGGGTCGCGTCGCGAAGGGGAGATTTCTGATAAGTCGAGTTGACGCTGCAGAAACGGAAGGCTGAGAAACGCCACCATCGGAAACTGCTGGTTTGGCTGCAGGGCTAGTTGACCTGCCCCCGCTTTCGTGGGAAGAACACCAAGTACCTTGAGCGAAATCTCCTGGGCCTCGTTTTCTTTTTGGCCCAAAAGAGTGTCCCGTGGGACGGCCGAGGGAAGTTCCAGCCATAGCGTCACTGATGACCCGGCCGTCACACCCAAGGCGGTGGCAGTTGGTTCGTTGAGGACAATACCATCGCCGACCGGGGGGGCCTGGCCGGTCGTGTCAAGCAGTTCCCAGAACTCGGGTTGAATGCCATAGGTGAGGACCTGACTGGCCCGCCGAGTTCGCGTTTCAGACTTAAACTCAACCGAACCCGTTAACACCAGCAGCGGATGAGGCCGCAAGCCTTGTTCCACTAGCTCGGGCAAAACGGCCAGGCGTTCCACCAGCCGTTGTGTAACGAAGCGTTGGCCACTGACGGAAAACGAAACTGGTCCTAGCCGGTCGAGCGTTAGCTTGCGAAGGCTATACTTGACCGAGTCTCCCACGACCAAAGCACCAACGATGACCGCCGTTGCCAGCACCACGCCAACCAGCACAGCCAGATTAGTCCTCCAATGATGGCACCAACCCCGCCAACCGAGGAGTGACAGCGTAAAAGGGGGAGTCTGACTTGAAGAAGCTGCGGCTGCGGGCACCGATTCGCCTTTATTGTTTGTTGCAAAGTGGCTTGCATCCCTCGGCCACTGACTCCAAGTTGTTTGTCAGGCATCACGCGACAGGCCGAATGGCTTGTAATGTCACCCAAAGGTTTAGCCTGCGTTCTGCTCAACACTTATTTGAAGCCATTGCACGGCACTTTTCTCACCCAATGTCGTGATCAATGGACGAAGCTGCAAGGCTCCCATTCTAACGAGTTTGCCGTTGAGCCGAGTTTCGGTCATAAACGTTGTCTTCCATTG
>JAIXVG010000602.1 GCA_027483145.1 Planctomyces sp. | reverse complement strand
TCGGCTCCAGTTTGCGGGCTGTGATAGGCCTCCAGCTGATGGCGGAGTGCTCGGGCCTTGGTCCCTGCATCGGCAACCAGTGCCGTGGGGGTTGTCGGCTCATCGCCGTGATAAGTGATTCGGTAAAGACCTGATTGGGTTTTCCGGCCACCAATCGTAAAGTAGAGGCTTCCATCAACAGGGTTAACAACCAGATCAGTGAGCGGAAGCGGGGTGCCGGTCACGAAATCTTCAAAATGACCGTTGTAGCTGGCGCCGTTTGGCTGCAAGTGAACTGCATACAGTTTGCCGTACGACCAATCGCAGATATAGTGCGCTTCCTGATACTTGGCAGGAAACTTGGCCCCGTATCCGAAGGTGACACCAGTTGGTGACCCCGGACCGATGTTTACTGCGGCTGGCACACTATCGGCATAATAGGCTGGCCACTTCCCTGCTCCGTTTCGCCAACCGAACTCGGCCCCGCTGATTGCGTGGCAAACGCGGGTTGGACGGTACCAGGGGGTGTTGAAGTCCCATTCCATATCTGCATCGTACGAGAAGAGTTCTCCTGCTCGATTGAAGGCTGCGTCATACTGGTTGCGAAAACCGGTCGACTGCAAGGTCCAACTGGAACCGTCTGGGGTCACTTCATAAATACAACCGCCCGGTCCCATCACTCCCTTCATGAAACCATTACCGTCAGGCATACGAGGTAGTAAGTGATCTTCACCCCAGTGGCGAGGGACGCGACTGTCAGCCAGTTCGGTCATCTGAGTCGAGTTGCCGCAGACCACGAACAACGACTTACCATTTGGGCTGAGGAGCACCGCATGTGGGCCGTGTTCTCCTCCACCTTGTAGAGTTCTCAGATTTTGAACCTCGTCGAGCTGGTCGTCGCCGTTGGTGTCTCGGACTCGATACAGGCCGCTGACATACTTGCCGCTGCCGTTCACAACCACATACAGCGAGTCGAACGCCCACAGTAGGCCCTGTGCTTCGCCGAGCGGGATATCGATCTTGGAAATCGCTGTTGCCTTAGCCCCTTCGATTCCAGGGGGCGTCACCCGGAAGAGGCCTCCGTATTGATCGCAGACAATGATTCGCCCTTTTGGGTCAACGCACATGCTGACCCAAGAGCCTTCGACTTCTTTCGGCACCGAGTACAGTAGCTCGGCCTTAAAACCGGGGAGCGTTTTGAGCTTCTCTGCCGGGGTAGCCGCTGCGATATCACTGGCGCAAGAGCCACGTGCCATAATAAATGTACATAAGAACAGTGTTATGGCAAAACCGCTGGTTAGTTTGCACAGGGATTTCACGCAGAGACGGGACAAAAGCCGGGGATATCGCATAACCTGTGGTCTCGATCTGATAAGTGAAGTGGTTTGGAAAACTGCCATGCTGCGCTGGAGCTCGACCCGAGAGAGGGTGATGTCGTGCATTTGGCAGCTTTTATGCGTAGTTCGTTATTTTAGGCAACCCGACCGGCAAAATGCCACCGCCGACACTTAAATCGTAAGGAAGCCAACATGGTCCATTTTGTCCCCAGGAAAAGCCCCGAAACACACTCTCAATAAGAACTTAACCTGCCTTGCTGTCGGGGCTGGCGAACCGGTACAACCCAGAACAAGCGTCCCAATTCTTCTTCGGAGAGTCCACACTCTCCGGCCGACTGAGATGGCCTCACCATGAAATTTGCACTAGTTGATCGAGTGACTGAGCTGGCTGTCGGTCAGTCAATCAAGGCGAGTAAAAACCTGACGCTGGCAGAAGAGTATTTGGCTGACCATTTCCCCGGATTTCCGGTCATGCCAGGTGTTTTGATGCTCGAAGCACTTGTTCAGACTGGTGCGTGGCTGATGCGAGCCAGCAGCGAATTTCAATACAGCACGGTCCTCCTCAAGGAATGTCGGGCGGTTCGGTACAACAATTTTGTGAAGCCTGGCGATACGCTCCACCTCGAGATGACCGTGAAGAAGAAGTCCGAGATACATTGGGACTTTATCGGAGCCGGAACAGTCAATGGCGGGTCGGCGGTCAATGCCCGGCTGTCGCTAGTGCAGCTTAATCTGGCTGATCGAAACCCCGAGATGGTCACAAGCGATGCCGAGCGGATCGCCTATTTTCGGTCGCAATGGGGTCAGATTTATTCTCCGGTACGGGTCGTAGAAGGAAGCAAACTGCCCTAGCGTTCGCTGGTTGGGTTCGGTTTCGAGTTTGCCGTTCCCCTTGTAAACTGAGGTCTGAGGATTCGCTGCCACGATTGCTGCTTCTCTTGGTCCTCTTTGCGATGATCCGCTAAAGCTGGAGTGAAACCGCAGGAGTTGTGGGGGCACTTCGGTTGGTAACGATATTTTAAGGAAACCTGCTTTATGACATCACTTTCAGGCCGCACTGCACTGGTTACCGGAGGGAGTCGGGGAATCGGGCGGGCGATCGTCGAGTCACTCGCGAAGGCAGGGGCGAAAGTGGCCTTTGTTTATCAATCGAGCCAAGCCCCTGCCGACGAGCTGGTTGCATCGCTGACAAGTGCAGGCTGCACCGTAACTGCATTCAAGGCAGATGTTTCCAAGAAAGAAGAAGCCGATAAAGTGGTCTCGGCTGTGGTCGAGCAGTGGGGCAAGCTTGACATTCTGGTCAACAATGCCGGGATCATTAAGGATGGTCTGCTTGCCACGATGAGTAGCGACCAGTGGCAAGCTGTGATTGATACAAACCTGACGAGTGTCTTCAACTTCTGCCAGGCGGCAACGCGTCCGATGATGTCGGCCCGATATGGCCGAATCATCAATATGTCGAGTGTTTCGGCCGATTTCTCGAACCCTGGACAGGCAAACTATGCCGCCAGCAAGGCAGGGATCGAGGGCTTTAGCCGCTGTATGGCTACCGAGCTGGCGAAACGAGGAGTCACCGTCAATTGTGTTGCTCCAGGGTTCATAGAAACAGACATGACCGTTGCGGTGGTCAATGCGGCCGGCGAGCAAATCAAGAAGTCTATACCTTGTAAGCGTTTAGGTCAGCCTGCTGATATCGCGAATGCCGTCCTGTTTCTGGCCGCAGAAGAGTCGAGCTACATCACT
>JAIXVG010000101.1 GCA_027483145.1 Planctomyces sp. | reverse complement strand
CGTGGTACGAAACTGCGAAACCAACTGCTGGAGATGTCGATCTCGCCAAAACGTGGGGACAAGCAGCCACTGACGCAGGAGCCAAGTTTACACTGGTCTCGTCAGACGCAATCTTCACTGGGCCGTGGATGTTTCATGCCGAGAACTCGGCCAGTCTGTGCCCCAGCCCTGAAGCTACTATTCTGCGACAGATCGAAGAAATGGTTGACGCCCAGTGTCAACATCCGTTGATTGTGCGGGCCAACGCTTTTGGCTGGCACACGGGAATTGACTGGCTGGAGAAGCTGATCCCCCAAATCGAGCGGGGAGATGGGATCGAAGTTGATTGCGTCAGGCATGCTTCACCAATTCTGGCAACCGATTTATGTGAAACTCTGATTCAAGCCTGGAAAGCGGGACTGGATGGAATCTATCACGTCGGTGGCGCGGAACGGGTTAATCCAGCCCAGTTTGTCCAGCGACTGGCTGACGTGTTTCATCTTAGCATCAGTCGATTCTCTCCCGCGGCGTCATTGACCAACAAGGCAGAGGGATTTGGTTGCGGCGAAACGTCGCTGCAAACCCGTAAGCTGCGACGTGCTCTCGGAGTTTCGCTGCCAATCCTGAACGATAGTTTGGGGCGGCTTTATCAACAGCAGATCAGTGGCTATCGCGATCGAATTGCCAGCCAGGGGAAGGTTTCGGCCCGGTAAAGACCTTTAAGCTGACCAAATTGTGGCAGTCGATGAAACAGAAACCGATTTCCTCGCACAGGCGGGGAGATCGGTTTTTTCGTTGAATCGAGCGGTTCAAAAGTGCGGCGTGGCGACACCGATTTGCTCTGGGTGGTTCGATTTGCGTAAGATCGAACGGGCCGGAGCAAGAGTCGCCGGTGACTGGTTGACGAGATGAATCTGCTGCGCGATCTCTGCCCAGCTTTGAAAGGTGCCGCTCATGGATACCCCGGATGCCAAGTCGACCCTCACTTCAATCGATGCCGTCCAGTTGCTTAAGCGGGTCGAGTGGCGTTTGTTGGCGAATCAGATCTTGGCTAGCCTGTGCTGGGCATGGGCCATCAGTTCTCTGTTCTACCTGTCGGTGCTGTTGGCCAGCCGAATGACTGGCTATGGGACCGTCTGGCTAAGTCCCTGGTCGCTATTGGCTATTCCGGTCGTCGCGCTGGCCATCCTTTTATTGCGTTGGCGACCATTGGAAAAGCGAACCGCTGCTCGTGAGATTGATCGTAGCATTCGTCGTCCCGATTTGTTTCTGACTTACCTGGAACTCGGCTCATCAGCTGGTCAGTTTCAAGAGTTGGTGACTTCCTCGGCCGTTCAGCATGCAGCCACGGTCAAGCCGAGTGAGGTCGTTCCCTGGCGATGGTCACGGTCTGGCACTTGGGCCTGTTTGCTCACTCCACTCGTGATGTTGACATGGTGGCTGTGTCCGCAGCTCGACCCATTTGCCCAAGTGGCTAAATCGGAAGAGGTGGCGCGACTTAATGAGCGGCTGGTCGAGTCGCGGCAAGCGACCAGTGAGCGAAAAGCAGCTATCACCGCTGCCGAAGAAGATGAAGATTCAGATGAGAGCAAGCAGGCTCTTGATGACTTGAAGCAAGCCTTTGAACGATTGAAGCCCCCCGAAAAGACAGCCAACCTGAAGACGATTCAGGAGCAGCAAAAACGGATCGGCGACCTGTGGCGAAAGGCTCAGAAAGAAGCAGGTTTGGGACTGACGCAAAAGCAAAAGGAAAATCAGCAGTTCGGTCGCCCTTCTGACGATGACGAACTGCGTAAGGCTTCCAAAGACTTTCAAGAAACCGGCTCTCCCGATTCATTGCAGAAGCAAATGGAGAAGCTAGAGGAGGATCTGAAAACTCTGCAAAAGGAGGCCGATCCTGTAGCCAAGCAGGAACAGCTTCAAAAGTTGCAGAAGCAAATGAAGGAGATGGAGCGCCTGGCCAAAGAAAACATGGGCGCCCAGAAAATGGCAGAGGCGCTTTCTCGTGCGCAGAATCAGCTGAGTATGGGTGGAGCAGCCGGTGACATGGGAGAAGCGATTGATGCTGCCCTCGATTCGCTCGATCTCGCAGAAGAAGAGCTGGCCGAACTGGCCGAGGCACTGGAGTCGATGAAAGAGATGGAGAAGGCTCTTGAGGCATTGCAGCATGCCAAAAAGGTCAACGATTTCGAGAAGCTTGACGGAGAGCAATGCAAAGGCTGTAAGTCGATGGGGGAGTATCGCGACTTGCTGAAGAAACTGGGCAAGGAGTGCTCGGGGCAGGGTGAGGGTGAGGGGGAAGGGATGGCCGGTAAAGGGAAGGGCAAAGGAAAGAAGCCTGGTTCTGGCGATGGTCCCGGGTTAGGGGGAGAGGGGATTGGCGAAGGGGGGATCGCTCCCGAGGATGACTCTGTCGAGACGGACTTTCAGGCAGAACAAGTGAAATCAGCAGTGACGGCTGGCAAGATGATTCTGAACCTGAAGACCAAAGGTAAGGGAAAAAAGAACGACGCGACTCAGGAGTATTCAACCCTCGTCAACAATGTGAAGCAGGGTGCTCAGGAAGCAATTATGCAAGAGCAGGTCCCACCCGGCTACCACGACGCCATCAAAAGCTATTTCGACACACTTAGCCCTGATGCTGCTGCCGAAGAGTAGTTGCTGGAAGCTGCAATCGCGTTGCTTCGTCTTGAAGCTTGCCGCAGTTTGAGTTGCTTGTGAGGGTTGCTTTTCACTTCACAAAGTTCGTTTTCGACCAGAAAAGGTCAAAACGCACGCGATTAATGAAGCAGACGATTAGCACAGTGCGATTCGTTGCATTGAGGGTTTAGCCGGGAGGCCCATGACGCAGCAAGATCGTGCAGTCAATGTTGGATTGCCGAACAGACATTACTGGGTTCTTGGATCAATCCTAAGGAACGTGACGAGGTTGTAGGACCGGATTTTGGGGAGTCCGCCCACGATATTGCGGGTTTATGAAATCTAGTTGAAGCATGCCCCTCGCTAACGCTTCGGGCTACGGAACAATGTTGTCGAAAATCAGTCAGCGCACACTATAGCTTGCATTTCGATGCGAGCAGCGAGTGATCTCAGCAACTCGTAACCGGAAGCTCTAGCAAGGGATCTTTGCCACCAGGACTCTAAGTGTTATGCGGAGGCGTTAAACAGGGCCGTTTCGGTTCCCCGACCGGATTTGAGTTTGCGGCTTCCGTGCGTCGGCTTGCCTTTCGGCTCTGATGTTTTCACACTAATCCAATAGATCGAATTCTCAATCTTGTTCGAGGACTTTGAATTGATGCGCTCCCTCTCTGGTTTCGCCGCTCTGGGCCTTTCGCTTGGACTTCTGGTTACGTCGCTATCTGGTCAGTCTCATGCCCAGAACACCAAAAACTTCCCGGTGTTGGGGAAGATTGTTGTGCACGAACCAACTGAATTGGCCAAGCTGCTGGATAAGGATGCCAATTTAGAGGTGATTGGCTCTGGATTTGAATGGGCCGAGGGGCCGGTCTGGGTTAAGGATGGCGAGTACCTGCTGTTCTCTGACATTCCCCGCAATTCGGTAATGAAGTGGAAGCTGGGGGATGGAGTCTCTCTGTTTCTGAAGCCGAGTGGATTTACCGGCGAGCCACTGAACAACAAGAATGAGCCAGGCTGCAACGGGCTGATGATCGATCGCAATGGCCAGCTTGTATCCTGCGAGCATGGCGATCGCCGAATCTCTGTTTTAACTAAAGGTGGCGGTAAGCGAACACTGGCTGACAACTATCAAGGGAAGCGGTTCAATAGTCCGAACGATGGCTGCTTCAAGTCAAATGGGGATCTTTACTTTACTGATCCCCCTTATGGTCTGGCGATGGGGGCCGATGATCCACTGCGCGAGTTACCGTATTGCGGCGTTTATCGCCTTGCCAAAGATGGAACGGTCACTCTTCTGACAGACAAAATGACGCGGCCAAATGGCATCGCGTTTTCTCCTGACGAAAAAACCTTGTACGTCGCCCAGTCGGACCCGGATCGCCCAGTGATTATGGCTTTTGGGGTGAAGGCTGATGGAACAGTCGACGAAGGAAAGGTTCTGTTCGATGCCAAGCCGTTTGGAACGAGCGGTCACGGCTTACCAGATGGACTGAAGGTCGATCAGTTGGGAAACCTGTTTGCGACCGGCCCGGGTGGGGTCTGGGTGCTGAATTCGGCTGGCAAACCGTTGGGGCTGATCAACACTGGTGAAGCAACAGCGAACTGCGGTTGGGGTGAAGATGGTTCGACGCTGTTCATTACTGCAGACATGTACTTGTGCAAGATCAAGACGAAGACCAAAGGTGCAGGCTGGTAACGTGGGGCTGGCGCAAATCGCGTGACACAGCAGTAGCGGAAGAAGTGAGCGGCCGAGCCAGGTTTTTGCTTCAATGCCATGCAGGCTGCAAGCCATTCGGCAAGCCAAGGCGTGCCGTGAACTTCTTGTCGGGAATGAGGGGGCTTCATGTCAACTTTGGTCGTGGCTGTCGGGAAGTCTGGCTTGCCGCCGTTTACGATGCCCGACCGTTTTCGGCACGACGTTACCTATTTTTCGACGCCAGCCGGGACGGGGACCGCTCCTCCGACTCTGGCCAGCGGCGAGTTCTGGGTTGATATGGGTGAAGCCCAGACCATTCTTGAAGACGGCGTGATTACGATCGTTTCTCCTCTCGACAGCCAAAGCCGCACAGAGTTGGAGATTACGGAGGACCAAGAGCGCTGGTTGGAATGGATGCTGAAGCACCAGGTGCAACACGTGCAGCTATCTGCTATTCGGCCGGCGCTCAGTTAGCTCACAATATTCATCAAGGCTCAAAAGACGGAGCTAACGGTTTACCTTGATGACCGTTACGACCTGCTGGCCAAAAACAGAGTGTTTTGGGTAGCCAAGTCCGAACGAACGACAAAGAAACCGCACGCTAGCGCGTTGCGGCTGATAGATTCAACGCTGATGAATAATTTGGGTTAGCGCGGTGATTGTTACATGAACAGGGCTGCTTCAATCGCCAGTCCGGGCCCGAACCCCAAGGCTACATAGGGCGGCGTAACTCCGCGTTTTAGTAGCTCCTGAAGAATAAACAGAACTGTCGGCGAGGACATGTTTCCCCGTTCGGCCAGAATGGTAAATGAGGCTGATAACGCTTCGGGATTCAGTCCCAGTGATTCTCCGACCGCAGATAGGATACGTGGGCCACCCGGATGGACCGCCCAGCCCCCGATCGATTCAATCGATTGACCATGCTCGCTTAACCAACCAGTCAGCCAAGGTAGAAGTGTGCGGCTGATCGTGTCAGGGACCTGAGCATCGAGCGACATTTCGAAGCCGTGGTCACGAATTCGCCATGTCATCAGATCTTCGGTGCTGGGAATGACTGCTGCCCCGCTCGCGATGTGCTGTAAGTTACCCTTACTAGAAACTTCACCATTGACCGATCGGCCAACCACTGCGGCAGCTCCGTCGGCAAAGAGTGCGTTGGCCACCAATCGCTCGGGATGCCAGCCATAGTGATGGTGCAGGCTACAAACCTCGACCGCACACAACAGGATGACCGCTCCAGGTTCCGCCGCAGCATAAGCACGAGCAACACGCAGTCCATTGAGTGCCCCATGGCAACCCATAAATCCGACGTGAGTTCGCGAAACAGTCCTACTTAGCTTTAGCTCACGAATCAAATCGAGGTCGGTCCCTGGTGCCGTGAATCCACTGCAAGAAACCGTCACCAAATGGTTGACGTCACTGGCTTGTATGCTGGCTGCGGAAATTGCATCGCGACATGCGTCCAAAGCCAGTGGGGTGGCTGTTCGTTCATACTCCTTCATTCGGGCAGCAAGTGAAGGGCCGTTATCCTCTGGTGAGGTCTGCCGTGAATAGAACGATTGGTCAACTACCCCCGTCTCATTGTTCTTGGATAACAGGACGCTGCCTCGGTGCCGAACTTTTGCGGTCCGGTAAAGGACCGCCAACTTCCGCCGCGTTTCGGAATCGGCATGTAGCACATCGGCAGCGCGGCTGGCTGCATCGCTTTGCTCGAACGCAAACGCTGGCGTCGCCGTCCCCAACCCCAAAATGTCTAGTGAGTGTTTCAAAGACTGGTTCACCTTTTTGAGAATTGACGTCTGTTTGAAACAAACATTTCCAAACCGATTCCCGGAACTACCGCAAAGAGTGCCAAACAGCAACACCAATATGGCTTTTAATACCGTCAACTCGACATATTGCTCGATCACGGGGGCGTTGCCAGCACCTTTGCAATTCGCCGTGGCAGGCTGGGAAAGGCTCGGCCCAGAAAGAACCCAGCAGAAATCATCCAGCTGTGTTTGAGGGCCGATGCAAACCTATGACACCACTGTTGGCGTAGCCGGACTGTTTGGCCTAATTCCCTGGCCCAGGCTTGTTCGATTTCCTTGCTCCAACCGTTTTGAGTTGCTGTGTGTACCAGCGGGACGAGTGCGGTTGCTGCTCCCAAGGCCCATGTCATTCCTTCGCCGGTGAAGGGTTCAACGTAACCAGCGGAATCTCCAACGAGAAAGCATCGGTCTTTGGCGACAACTTGACTGCGGCGAGTCAGAGGCCCAGTTCCCAACCAGTCGACCTCTTCCGTCAATGAAGTTGCCAGTGAAGACCCCTTTCCGACAATCGCCCGGGCTGCAGCTGAAGGACTACCTGCTGCTTTGAGCATGCTGCGACTGATTGCAGCGGCGACGTTGAGTTGCGCATCACAAAATCGCACAACACCCAGATAGCCTCCGCGTCCCACATGCATTTGCAAATGCCCGGTCGGCAAGTCAAGTGCATCATTGGTCAGAGTTGCGCCGACCCCCAGCCACGATTTTTCTGAGACGGTCTCTGGGAACTCGGCTCGGACATGCTTCAGGCTACTTCTATTGAGTCCATCAGCCACGATGACTATTTGCGTTTCCACAGTGACACAGACGCCCCCCTGTTCCAGCTTCACCAGCCGTCGCCCGGCTTGTTGATTGTTGTCCACGGCTGGTAGTACCGATGCAATTGTTTGCGGGAGAAAGATTGCTCCCAATTGGCAAGCTTCTGCCACCAACGCTGTATCGAGCGCTGCCCGAGATACGACCACTCCCCCGAGGTGATCGATATCAACCCGTGATCGTCCATAGTGAAACGAAGCAGAGTTGAGGGGAACGGCATCGCAGATTTCAAGGAGGCCCCCTGCTCCCCCTTGTTGCAAATACGAGACGCCCCGGTCGTTCAGGCAGCAACCGCAGACTTTGATTCGGGGAAACTCTTTCGAGTCGACGAGCAAAACCTTTTGGCCGTCGCGAGCAAGGAGATAGCTGGCGAATGCTCCTGCCAGTCCTGCTCCAATCACCACGACTGGCCACTCTTGCCGCGAAAGATTATCAAGCGGGGAGGGCCTTTCGGCATCTGCCGAAATCGCCATTCGTGCTTGATTCTCTGTGTCAGTCGGCATGCTTTCGCCATTCCAGTAAAAACCGCTCGGGCCAGTGCCGCGAAAGCTGACAACCTTCCAGCCCGGCCTCTTTCGCCAGTGCGACGAACTCTTGGCAAGTATAGGCTCCTTCGACCGATCGCGGCCCGTCAAGATGCACAATCGCTGACCTGCTGAACAAATGACATCCGACCCAGGCGAGGAAATAACCCCAAGTCGAGCGGTGCAAATCGCTGATAAGGAGTAAGTTTTCTGTTGCAGATCGCATCGACTGCAAAATTTGCAAGGTTTGCGGATCGTCGAAGTGATGCAGAAACAGCGAACACATCACCACGTCGTAGCCTGCAGGCAATTGGTCCTTCAGGACATCAGTCGACAAAAACTTCGCGTCGGCAAAACCCATCTGGTTTGCCAGTTCCTGGCTGGCTGCGATGGCCGTTATGCTCAAGTCGCATCCATCGACTTGCACGTTGACGCCAGCGGCCCGAGCCCGCTGCATGACGCCGCACGCCACATCCCCCCCGCCACACGCGACGTCGAGAACTCGCACGACTCGTTCGGGGCTTGCTTGGGCTACTCGTAGAATTGAGGGCCACACAATCGCCACGCTGCAGGTGACCCAGTTCAGTGTTCGCAATCCCGCCAGGGCCTGCCGATGAAGAGCCGGGTCCAACGAGGGGGCGTCCATCAACTCGGGTTGGCGTCGACGTTTGTGGAGCGACACTGAGGCCTTTTCCTTAGGCTGACGGGGTGTTTCGCAACCTGGCCGTCAAATCGTAATCTCGCGCGTGCGCGAAGAGATTGTCCAGCGGCCGACCATGTGGCCCCCATCAACCACATAGGCCCAGTCATGCAGCGACGTTGTCGTGCAGACATGTCGAGGAAACGCCAATCGATGGTCGCCTGGCGAAAGCTTCGCAGCGTGGCTGGTTTCGATCCCAAGGTGTTCTTCGTTTTGCAGCACCTGCTTGGCATCGGGCATATCAGGGAAGGCAAGGCGATTACCCATTGGTAAGTCGGGAGTGATGGACTTATGCCCTGCATCAAAGGTTACGCGATCCGGCAATGGATGGCTGATGACTCGTGTGAGCACGGCGACCGCTGGCTCAAAGTGCATATCAGGAAACATTTCGGCATACGAATAGTCGTGAAAGACAGTTGTTCCGGGGCTTAGCTCTAACACGGGGTCGTTGATGGCGGCATAAACAGGGAAGGAACCCGTCCCGCCACAAACGATTCGTGGCACGGGCCACCCGCGAGTTTCAAACTTTTCCTGCAGTCCTTTAGCTGCGTTCCATGTTGCGTGCACCCCTGCCGTTCGCTCTTCCAGGTCGAACTGATAATTGTTGGCATCGTAAATGTGCATCCCCCCGGCCCATACTCCGGGCGTTTCTACCAATGCACGGTAAGTATCCATCGCATGAGGGTTAGTTGGCGAAATGCCTGTTCGATTAAATCCAGGATTGATATCGAGCAGCAGCTCCATCTTCAGGCCAGCCGCTGTCATGGCCTCGCCTAATTGCTTGATGGCCGGGATATGGTCTGCGGTTGCCATGAACTTGACGTTGGGGAAGGCCTGCTTGAACGCGACTGCTCGCCGAATGTTCGGGCCAACCAGGTTGTAGGACAGCAAGATATCCTTCACGCCAGCCATCGCCAGCATCTCGCATTCAGCAAACGTCGCTGCTTTGTGCTTCACAACCCCTTTGCTCAACTCGATCTCAGTCACTGCAGCCATTTTGTGAGTTTTGCAGTGCGGCCGGAGTCGAGATGCGTCGCCAGCGATGCGAACCATCATGTCGAGGTTTCGCAGCATCACATCTTTGAAGACGACCATCGAGGGGGAGATCATCTCGTCGACGTTAGAGATCGCATAGACTGTTTCGAGTGCGGCCGCGTTGATAACCATTTTCTACGATACCCTTTTTTCGAATGCTGGCGCAGTGTTTCCAGCAGCGGATAATGACTGAGACGCCCGCCTGTTCGTCTGACATAGCAGTCGATTCAATGCCAATTGCCGCCTGGTGCGTCGTCTGAATCAGACTCTGTTTTGAGAGCCTAAGTTGACTGCGTCGTCAACAATGTCTCTCCTGTCACTACTGCATGCAACGTTTCGTCTAGAAAAAAAGGGTCTGGTTACCGCAGCAACAACCTTTATTTGGCATGTTGAAGCTGCGCTTCTCGCGTCGACATTGCTAAAAAACTCAGCAAACTCAAGGCTGGATGAGGTGACAACTCATGCAGACTGAAGCGAACGAATTCCCTAGCTTAAGTTTCGGGCTACGAAAAGCAGGCAGCATTCACAGTGTTTTCACCTGGTATGTCTATCGACATGCGGAATAGCGCAGCTTCAAAAGTGTGGGATTGGGTTCTATCCCATAATACTTCGACGCATGCCTAGCCGACCGGACTTATTGTTCGTTCAATTTGACCGGCGTCACTTTACCAGTTTTCAGATTGTAGACCCCTCCTGCCAGAACTAGTCGCTTGGTTGCAATTAACTCGGCAATCACTGGGGAGGCGTCAGCCAATGATTGAGCTTGCAGCTTCACGTTTTCTAGTACGGCCTTGTCGATGTCGCCACCTGAAGATCGAATTGCAGGTCGAATCAAGTGGAACAGCCCGCTGATTTGGCCTGGAACCGCTTGCCGCTGCATCGCCGCGTTGACCGCCCCACAAGCGGTATGCCCCAATACATAGAGTACCTTGGCCCCTAGGACGAGGGTTCCGAATTCGAGGCTGGCGATGTTTTCAGAAGTCGCCACGTTTCCCGCAATGCGAGTCACAAACAAGTCACCGAACCCCTGATCGAAAACGATTTCAATTGGCACTCGTGAGTCGGCACAGCCGAGAAATGCCGCGAAGGGTCTCTGGCCCTCGGAGACCTCTAACACACGAACCATGTCGCGGTGTCTTGGATTCCAGTTCCCGGTCGAGAATCGCTCATTTCCTGCATACAACTCGGCCAAGGCTGCTTCGGGGGTTAGTTCTGGATCAACCGCGGCACTTGATGCAGCCGCCACCGCGATCTGGGCTTCAGCTCCCAACGCTCCAGCCGCCGCCGCCGCCAAAAGCCATTCTCTGCGGGATACGATTAGATCAGCCATGTCGAAAAGTTCCTCTGCAAAACACCTTGGACCTATTAACTGAATGCTCACGTCTCAATTTTCTGGTCTGCGCATTGCAGTTCTACTATGGACTAGCCGGCCCTGCCAACCAGAGCGCCCCCTGGTAATAAAGCGGAATACCAGCCACCAGGTTGAATGGAAATGTGATAACGAGAGCTGCCGTTAATGAAAGAGTTGGATTGGCATCTGGCAAAGACATTCGGACAGCAGGCGGAGCTGCAATATAGGAGGCACTTGAAGCCATTGCGGCAAGGACGGTTGATCCTCCTACTGAAAGCCCGGCATAGCGTGCCAACAGTAGCGCGAGTGCCCCATGAATGACAGGCATACAAACACCAAATCCCAGCAAGAATGGTCCTGCCGATCTCAGGTCGCCCAGCCTGTTAGCAGTCAACATCCCCATTTCCAGCAGGAACAACGTCAGTGCTCCGCGAAAGCCCCCTTCGTAGAACGGCTGGATTGGCGCATATCCCTTGTGGCCGATTGTCACCCCGATCAATAGCCCACCCATCAGTAGCACCATCGTTCGCCCGCACAGAACTTCGTGCAAGGTCGCTGCCATGGAATGGCCTTCGTTCCCAGCCTGCTTATCGGCCTTCGCCCGGCCGATCAGCCCTAGCGCAATCGCAATTTGAATTCCAGGGCTTTCCAGGAGCATCAAGAGCGTTGGCATAAACGCCTCAGGGTCGGCACCCTGGGCTTTCACGAATTGCTGAGCCGCGATAAAGGTCACGGCTGAAACCGATCCGTAGTGGGCGGCAATCCCGGCTGCGTCAGAAACCGAAAATCGTCCCAGGAACCGCAACGTCGTAAATGACGTTACGGGCGTGAGGCATCCTAGGAACAGCGTCACTGCTGCCGGCCAGGCGATCGCGGAAAGGGTGCTTTCCGATAGTTCGACTCCCCCTTTCAGCCCTAACGCAAAGAGCAGGTAGATCGAAAGTGTGGTATAGAGATCTTTGGGGAGGGCGAGGTCGCTTTTAAGCAACCGGGCGACAACGCCTAAGACGAACGATAAGACCAACGGCGAAAGGAGATTTGTCTGTAGCATTTCGACCGCAGTCATGTATACAATCTTTCGCTAAATAGGATTCATGAAAACTATTTCGTGTATTGATTATCACCTGTCGCTCGCAGGATGCAACCCTCCCATGTCCAAAAAAGCAAAATCTCTTCTGGTAACGGCCCGGCGGTCGACGAAGCTGTCAATTGCCACTCCGCAGACGGTCCTTACTTCGCCAGCCAACTGGACTTTTTTGTCGAATCACACGCACGTCCTGCTGTTCATTCGGCAGACTCCCGACGCTCGTGCTCGCGATATCGCGGAGGCGGTAGGAATCACTGAGCGGGCCGTTCAGCGAATTATTTCCGAACTCGCCGAAGGGGGCTTTATTGAAGTTCACAAGCTCGGCCGACGAAACGAGTACAAGCTGGTGCCAGGCCAGAAACTTCGGCATCCGCTTGAGAAACACTGCTCTGTCGAGGGGCTGCTCAAGTTTCTGGCCAGGCGCTAATCACTAACCAGAATTTTTCGCGTCATTGACTTGAATTGACATAACATCAATGAGTTCTGAGCCTTGTAAACAAGGTGCCAATCACGCCCTGTTTTTGTGTAGGTAAACAACCATCAAGAAACCGAGCATTGACCGTGAACGGAGTGATCAGCGGGACGGGAGGTGCGGCCTATTGCTGCTTCGCATCCCGGCCACGCGATGACTTGTCCATCTGAGATGAATAATTCGGTCTAACCGCTACTGCATTCGAACTGAGTTCTCTTTGCAGGCCGGTCATCTGGCTAGCAACCCCCGCAAATTCCAGAAGCGCTGCATTACGCTCGTTTGCATCCTGCGACTGAATCGTTGCCTGCATTAGTGAATCATTGAATTCGGTCTCACTGTGTGGTGACCTGAATCAGCAAGTATCAGAGTAGATGCACTGCATTAGCGAGAACGCCTCTTACGTTGATTTAAGTGCTCGCGAAATGCTTTGACCAGGCGGCTTTGGAAGCGGTAGGGGTTCCAGACCACCGCGACCGTACGGGTTGGCTTCTTTCCGCTGATTGAACGGTAAACTCGCCGATTGCTTTGATCCAATTGCCTCGCCATCGCCGGGACCATTGAAATGCCATGTGATAGCGATACCAGTTCCTGGACCATCGCTAACTGACTGGTTCGCTCGACTGCAACTGGCTGAAAAGAACGCTGGCGACAAAACGAAATGATGTTGTCGGACAAGCAGTGTGCTTCATCGAGCAAAACGAACGGATAGGGCTCGACATCAACCAGGCGAATCGTTTCTCGCTCAACTAACGGATGATCGGTCGGCAGAACCAGCAGCAGTTCTTCCTCGAATAACTCATCTACTTCGAGATATCTCGCTGGGACCGGTAATGCCAAAACAGCGAGATCGATTTCCCCCTGCGTCAGGTTTTTCAATAGAATGTCGGTTGTATTCTCCTGCACGACTAAAACCGATTTAGGAAACGCAGTTGAAAACTGACGCAGGGCTTCGGGCAGGAAGTAAGGGGCAATTGTGGGGATTGCACCCAGCCGAACCCGGCCACTTTTCCCATCATCCGTGATTTCCGCTTTTGTATCTCGAAGAATCGCCAGTACTTGCTGAGCACGCGATTGCAGCAGTATCCCCGCTTCTGTCAGAGCAACAGCCCGGGTCTTTCGTTCGAAAACCGGTTGCCCAAGCTCTTCCTCCAGCTTCTGAATCGAGCGACTAAGGGCAGGCTGAGAAATTCCCAACTTCTCGGCAGCACGCGTAAAGTTCTGCTGCTCCGCCACACTCAGGAAATACCGCAGTTGGTCAAAGTCCATCTTCCACTCACCGAAAGAGATGCATGCCATGCATGGAATATAGGCTAAAAATGCATTGGAAGTATGGGGTTTCGAGTACGATACTTCAACAGTCGAAAGTCACCAGCCGACAACTGAGTCCCTGGTTCCGAGCGGTAACCGAAAGGAAAGTATCATGAAATTGCGTTCTCTGGGCGGCCTTGTT
>JAIXVG010000567.1 GCA_027483145.1 Planctomyces sp. | reverse complement strand
GCCTCGAATCGCGAAAGAATTGTCTTGGAGTTGCCTCGTTCGACGCGGATGAGCTTCACTGCGACGCGGCGCTTGACCGGTTCGGTCTGGTCGGCCATCCAGACGGTTCCCATTCCGCCTTCGCCGATTTGCTGCAGGAGTTTGTACTTGCCAGCGATGATCGTGCCAGCAGCTTCGGATGTATAAAGGTATGTGCTGGCGGGCTCGGGTTCGCCCGCCCCAACGGCGGCGTTGGCCTCTTTGCCTGAAACCGGACGGTCGAGCAGCAAGCTCGATTGGGCATGGGCGTCCAGCAATTGCTTGAGCCGGTCGCGCAGGGCGGGCTGGGCGGCACACTCGCGGTCCAACCAGGCCGCGCGTTCCGCCTGGTCGGTGATGGCCAACGCGGCCGCAAATAGGTCGAGTTCGTTCATCTGAATGCTCCCGTAAATAGTCTCGCCAATCACACAGCGGAATCGACGAGCGGAAGACGCAGCCAAAGGCGGAAATTTTTACTATTTTTGCAGATCGACGGCCAACCAAGCCCGGGCGTAGGCCCACCAAGTGTCGGCCGTGCGGTCAGAAACGCCAAGAAGTTCCGCCGATTGGGAAAGAGTCAGACCGCCGAAGAACCGCATTTGCACCAGTTCGGCCAATTTAGGATTCTCGACGGCCAGGCGCGATAGGGATTCATCCAGTGCTTCAATTCCTTCATCCGAAACCGGCGCGGCCACCAACTCTAAGTTGCTTTGCTCCCGGCGCCCCGCCCCACGTTTGGCGGCATTCCGCATCCGGGCGTGATCGACCAGG
Source organism: Planctomyces sp. (assembly GCA_027483145.1). Taxonomy (GTDB): domain Bacteria; phylum Planctomycetota; class Planctomycetia; order Planctomycetales; family Planctomycetaceae; genus JAIXVG01. The sequence continues at coordinate 1,759 of JAIXVG010000567.1, read as the reverse complement.
ATGCGGCGCATCGCTTGGGCTGCTGTGCGCATGAAGTGACTTTTCGACGCAAACGATTGACCGCCAGTCAGTCGCAGATACGCTTCGTGAACCAGGGCGGTGGCATCGAGCGTGTGTCCGGGGTTCTCCATCGACATCCGCGCGGCGGCGAGTTTCCGCAGCTCATCGTAAACAAGCGGTAGTAAGTCGGTGGCGGCTTGGCGGTCGCCGTTCTGCGCAGCTTCGATCAGGCGGGTCGCTTCGGACATAAGGCCAATAGTAACCTCGGAGTCAGGATGGGACGACTGGGAATCCACCTAACAGTTCGTCAAACTTCAAGTTTAGGGTAGACTGCGTCCAGCGTACAACGGGCGTCGCTGATACGCCTTCGCTGAGTGGCACCGGTTGGCTCGCTTTGGAGCTTACCGGGGTGGCTGTGCCACAAGAGGTTGCACCATCCCAACCGGTCAGCGACAATCTAAGGGCGAGCGATCAGCGGTAGATTGTTGACGACTAGCGGTAGACGCAGGCCTTCACGTTCTCCGTGTATCGACAACTGCGACCGACCATTGATTGGAAGTGGAGTGCTATTCATTGGTACCAGAGTCGACGTTTGGTCGACGTGCCGATTCACTGAGTTGAGCGAAACCTAGCAGAGACTCTTGTGCCAATGGCACACCGGTAGGTTGAGTACAACCAACCGGTGCCACCCAACTCCGCCACGCCACCTTGCTAATTGCGATTTTGACGCACAACTGTCTGGTTGATGATTCTACGATTGATCTTGATCTTCCAATCAATCTGCTTGGCGGACAAGCTCCGCTTCCGGCGAGTCTCCATCAGGAATCTGTATTCATTCTCAAAAATGTATCCAAAACGAAAAGCATGATCGATCAGGTCCTGATTTGCATTTGCTGTTTCGTCAATTGCGATCCGCTTCAGTCCCGCAAATAGATTGCCAGTTTCGATACCTACGAATTGATTGACGCAGATATTGCCAACGTAAGTGCTGTTACCATTCCGCTGGTTTTCGATGAAGCAAAGCTCCTTGATTTCCTTGCCGCAGGGACACTTGTACCAGTCATCGTACAGTTTGACGCCAACGAGCTTCCATTCAGTCTTTGCGACGTGAAAGACCGGCGACTCGGACAATGGGAGGACGTGGGCTTTGAGATTCTCGAAGTTGTGCGACATGACCGCAAAGTCCGATTGAGGTAGATGACGACCGAGTTTAGCAGTGGCGGGCCACCAGTCGGCTTTAAAAACAAATAGCGCAGCGGCAGGGTGGCCTGTTCCTAGCGAGATACAGAACAGTCTTGGGTGCCATGCTTGCCGCTTTGGGCAAGCATGCGATGGCCTCCCCAGCTTCCGTTCTGGGAATCGAATCTCGGTCCACCCTTATCAAACCTCTGCCGGGGTGCTCCCATTCCACATCACTGGACCACGGCCAGTCAACCGCGTGCTGGCATAGGTTCCGACGAACGGGGTTGGCATGAATGTAATCCATCGTCTGCCAAATGGCCTTCGGTTCGATCAAATTTCGGTCATAGCCTCCCCCACGTTGCCAGAACCGATAGGACGCTTGCCCGTTGGGCTGTTTATCTTCCATCTGTGTCAGGAACTCTGGGGCCTGCTCTCGGACAAACATCAATGCCTTACGCGAGACCGACTGCTTCATCGTTTTCAAAATCGCAGAAATGGAATACTCGGCCTCTGGCCAAATCAGCAGGTGGACGTGCTCGGGCATGATGACATACGCCCACACATGGAACCGATGCTC
>JAIXVG010000206.1 GCA_027483145.1 Planctomyces sp. | reverse complement strand
TCTCCATCGTTTCGTGCGAATTGGTTGGCCTCGGTTTTTTGTGGCAACAAGGCCATTTGGCACCAGAAAAGCTCAAGGAACTGCGCTCGATCTTCGCCGGAACCCCTTCAGTGGCAGAGCCCGTGACCGAGACCCTTACGTCGGAAGAACAAGAGTCGCTGGCAGACATCCGAAAAAAACGCTTCTTGCGAGCCATCGAACTTCAAAACCGGGAAAATGAGCTGAATTTGCTCAAGAATACTACATCGCAAACGGCAAATCAGTTGATTTCTGAGCGGCAGGCGTTCGATGAAATGAAAAGGAAGTTTCAGGATGAGCTGACCGCCGTCCGGGAGAAAGCGATTACCGAAGCGACCGAGCAGTCGCAAACTGTGCTATTGGCTCTCCCTCCCGACTCGGCGTCAGATTACTTGATGCAACTTTCGCTAGATGAAAATGTCACGTTGCTAAAGGGGATGCCCGAAAGCTCGATCGCAAAAATCTTACAGGCGTTCACCGCCAGCCCCGCCAAGGCTGATCGAGGACACAAGATTTTTGCGGCCCTGGCAGCCGGGCAGCCTGAACGAGAGCTCGCAGAACGAACCGAACAAGCCAATCGTACCTCACCTTGAAGCGCCGGTGAGCTGCGAACTGACCGACCAAACGACAAAGTTGTGGTGATACAGCCATTCCAACACCCGGCGGTGCCTGTTTGATCTCGGCACTCGATCCAGATGCGTGAAGTTGCATCTGCGGGCCTTTGAACACAACCGAAGCGGGGCCAGCAGTGAGAGTTTCCGACAACACAATTCGCCCTGAAGTGACCAGCAGCAGCGATGTGCGGGCCGAGGCTCAGGCGTTACTCGATAACTTCGCCGCAGCGAACGGCATCGGCAAGCGGCAACTGGCAGCCCTCTTTGCAGCCAGCCTGCAAAAGTTTCAGGCCGGTGGTGGCGCCACAAGTCGTGGCTTCGACGGTCGCCCCGCTGCTAGTGGATCGGGCCTTTCCCTGCCTGGTACCGGACGTGATACCACGAGCAAGCTCAACCTCGGTATCGAGCCATCATCTGGCAACTCCTCTGCGACCCGAAGTACGAACTCGTTTGGTCCACTACCAGGGTTCGGCAATTCAAGAAACAGTTCCAGCGCCAACCAGTCGGGCCGGGCCGAGAGCAATCGCCAGGCTCAAGAGGCCGACACTCGGCGTGATGAGCGGATTCAAAGCGAGCGAACACTCAACGAGCAAGTCAATCTGCGTGCCAGCCAGGCTAGCGCGCTAAACAGCCGTGCAAACACGTCTCAACCCAAGTCTGTAGAAATAGCGGCGCCGACAAGCCAATCCACAATTGATCAATCGCAAACCAATAGACCGGACGCTGTCGAGCAACAGCCAGTCACCGATGCTCAAACAGACGGTTCGGTCTTACTCTCTGCCGGAACTTCCGCCGAGTCTGCCATTGGGTCAGACGCCGAAGGGAATAGCGACGAATCTCTCACTGGCCAAACCGAGTTCGAAGTCGTTTTTGAGCAGTTATCAAAGCTGCTGACGCAGCTCGAGAAGTCGACCGATGCCGGCTTGGACCAAATCGACTCGACCAACGCTAAAGGTACCTCGCCAGCAACCGACGTACTCTCAATTGTTGAAGGTCTATCAGAACAGTTAGCGGCTGCTTCCGGCAGCAATCAAGCATCGGACGCCCAGTCAGCCAACGAAGCGACCCCAACCGTCGAGCAATCCGCAGGAACGAATGATCCTTCGTTAGCCAATCTGCTGGCCAACATCTTTGCGAGGCTCAATCCGTCTGAAGCCAAGAGTGCTTTGCGAAGTAACGTCTCCCCTGAACAAAAAAGTGGAGATCTGTCCGCCAGTCCCGACCGCCTCGCCCGTGGCTTGGCGCTCGGACTGGCGGGCCAAGGACCACAGGTCGCTATCGCAGAAGCAAACGGCGATAAGCCCGCTGTTAACGAAACCCCCAATGCCGACGAACAGGCTCAAGCAGCTATCGAGGCGGCTGCCGCGCTGGCGGAGGCCATCGCTGCTGCTCAGCCCGCTGACGCCGAGCAATTGACTCAGGCCAATAGCATACCGGCTCAGTCCGCCGATCAGTCTCAATCCGAGTCTGGAGAAGCACAAACGGAGAATTCGTCCGATACGCAGCTGGACCCATCCCTGGGGCAACAGGCCCTCGCGGCCGGGCTAGCTGCCTTGGCATCACGTATTGCGGGTGGGTCTCCCTCCTCAGGAGACTCCACGTCGCAGGCGACACAAGCCGGGCCGAAGGCAATCACCATCGGCTCTGCGACCGGGTCGAAGCGGTCCGATGCAGCTCAGTCACCGGCCGCGACCGCAGTCGCGAAGCAGGATACAACATTATCAAATAAGTCACCAAAGGCTGATGCCAACCTGCAGGCGTTTGTTCAAATCTTGCAAAACGCTAACGGAACTGCTGGTTCACCGGTTGCCACCTCTTTGACAACGCTCGACAAGTCGCTCAACCCAGAAACCCTGGCAATCACCTATCAGGCGGTCGATGGAATCGCTCAAGCTCGAGAAGCTGGTCATGCAATTTCGGTCGAACTCAACCCGGCTGACTATGGCCAAATGCGA
>JAIXVG010000126.1 GCA_027483145.1 Planctomyces sp. | reverse complement strand
TTCGATTTTGATCGCGATGGTTGGAATGATCTTGCGTTTGCTGGTGGGGGCCAGTTTGGTGGCGATCGCGAGATTGTCGGACGACCAAATGGTTTGTTCCGGAATTTAGGCCAATGGCAATTTGTGCCTGTTGAGGACTCAGCCCTGACCGCGCCTGATGATTTCACATTTGGTTGGGGAGTAGGCGACTATAACGGAGATGGCTTTGCGGATGTGGCCCTTTCGGGCTTTCATACAACGCGAGTCTTCTTGAATCATGGTGATGGGTCTTTCTTGTTGTCTATAACCTTGCCCGACACAAGCTTTGGGACCAGTCTTGGCTGGGCCGACTTAGATGGTGATGGTTACGTCGACCTGTACGTCACTCGTTATGTCGATTGGTCATGGGAGAATCACCCCGCCTGTAAAGGAGCTGATGATCGATTGGATGTCTGCCCGCCGCGACAGTTCAATGGCCTCAATGATCGATTCTTCAGAAACGATGGTCAGGGTGGCTTCATAGCTGCCCACGAGCAAGCGGGGCTGTTGCCGGGTGGAAAGGGCCTTGGTGTGCTAGCTGCGGACATCGATCAAGACGGCGATACCGACTTGTATGTTGCTAACGACACGACCGCCAATTGGCTTTACCTTAATGATGGGAATGGTCACTGTGCTGAGCGTGGCTTGCAAATGGGTGTGGCGGTCGATGATCGAGCTATTCCCAACGGAAGTATGGGTGTCGATCTAATTGATTTCAATCTCGACGGCTGGTCCGATTTGTGGGTCAGTAACTATGAACACGAAAGTCACGCCCTCTACAGAAATGATGGTCCCGAGCGTGGGTTTCAATACTCAACGCGGGAGACCGGAGTTAGTGCTGTGGGCCAGCTTTATGTCGGATTTGGCACCCGATCTTCAGATTTCGACGGTGATGGAGATGGAGATCTCATCGTTACCAACGGTCACGTCATTCAAACGGCCCGCCTTTCCCCTATCCTGCAGCAGCCACTGGTACTTGAAAATACTGGTGGCCGGTTTCGCAAAGTTCAGTTTCCGTTAGAAGACTATTTGGGGCAGTCACATCTTGGTCGTGGGCTAGCGATCGGAGACCTTGATGGAGACCGCGACGACGATGTGGCAATTACCCACAACAATGCGCCGGTGGCCATATTAGAAAACCGGGTCATCGACACACCTTTCATCCAACGAGTGCGGCTAACGGGAACAGTGTCAAATCGGGATGCAATTGGAGCCACGGTATTTGTCAGCACCTCATCCTCTCGACGAGTTTTTCCAATCATCGGAAGCAACAGCTACTTAAGTGTTTCTTCGCGAGACTTGGCCTTGTGGCGTGTTGCTAGTCAGCAGTCGATCGACATCGAAGTTCTCTGGCCAAACGGGCGACGAACCAAGCACAACTTGCAATGTGCAGACTACAGCGTGGTTGTCGAGCCGCTGGCTGAGTAGTCCGTTATTGGTCTTGGCGTCGGGTGGTATCCAACGTTCAGAATGAATGCAATCTGATCGCCGCTGTCGGTTGCTCTCATCGCCGCCAACGACAATGAAGCCGAGGGATGTTTTGTTCTACGGGAAGATACCGGCCGGAGGAACAGGAAGAGACTGGCGGTCCAAGGCGACCGTCAGTGCGGCCGTCACACCAGTCCAAGCCGAAATTCGGGGCCAAAACCTGCAGAATATTGGAGTTCGTTCCGTTTCTCAAAACTCTTCACTTGCCTCGCCTCACACGATTTCGTTAAATAAACGAATGTAGATAACCCTTCTTGTCATTTGACGACCCCTTTTCCGAATCTCCGGTTCTTCTAACTTCCTTGTCTCGGGAACGATGTATGCCATTTCCATTCTCTCGCTTATTTGGGTTCAATCGTCGCGCATTCACGTTGATTGAATTGCTGGTTGTAATCGCCATCATCGCGGTACTGATCGCACTGTTATTGCCAGCAGTACAGCAAGCCCGCGAAGCTGCTCGTCGGACCCAATGCAAGAACAATATGAAGCAGTTGGGGCTAGCCATGCACAACTATCATGATACGTTTTTGACCTTTCCACCGCTGGAAGTTCAAGATGCTGGTTTCTTTTCGAATGCCGGTGGTCCGGGTACTGCACCAGGCTGGGGTGGTCCGCTGTCAACATGGGGAGCTTACGGTGGTAACTGGGTTACGTTAACACTTCCCTACGTTGATTCAACTCCGCTGTATAACAGGTTCAATTGGGGTGGCGGAGCGGACAATAATGCCGCGCTGACCAGCAATTACAAACACTTATACTGCCCGTCGAACCCTTTTGGCTCGGGAACTCTGATCAACAATTCGTCGATCACTCACTACTTTGCGGTACAGGGGGCCAACACACCTCTTGAAGCATGCAATTGGGCGACTAACGGTATCGACACAAACAACGCTGGTGTCTTTTTCCATTCTTCGAAAACGAATGTCCGTGATATCACTGATGGCACAACAAACACTGTGATGATTAACGAGGCTCGGGGTTTCCTGGCCACGAATCCGCTTATCCCCAGTTCTGGCATTGCTGATGGCCGCGGTATCCGGTTCTCTGCGGTGACACAGACGAGCATCCCTATCAATAGTACGAATGCTGGAAATCGTTGGTTTCCAACATCCAGCTTTCACGTTGGCGGCGCACACGTTCTTCTGGCAGATGGATCGACTCGCTTTGCAAGCGAGAACATCGATGCCACATTATGGTCGCGCTTAGGTTCGCGTTCGGATGGAAACACGCTTGGCGAATGGTAAAGCCTTGAACGGAAAGATCAGTACTTTGATGACGGGACTTGCTATCAGCGGGTCCCGTTGTTCGTTGATGGCCTCTTATATCGCTTGAGAAAGCATTGTTCATGAAATCCGCTACCAGTGTATGCCTGGCGATGTCCTCGCTTCTGTTGTTAACCGGATGCCAGGAAGCCGTTAAGGATGCCCCACAATTGAGTGCAGCCAGAGGGGTTGTCACCCTCGCTGGTCAGCCTCTTGCCGGAGTGAACGTAACGTTCTATCCCGACACAACGCGCGACAACAAAGGTCCTTCTGCTACTGCAACTACTAATTCTTCGGGCGAGTTCGTGTTGGTCTGCGGGATGAAGGAAGGGGCTGTGGCTGGCTTTCACAAGGTTACTGTTGAATGCGCGAGGCTGGGATCTCGCATTTCAGCAAGCGGAACGCCCGAACCACCCGCACCTTGTCTTGTCGCTCCAAAGTTTGGCAGCTTGGCAACGACGACCATTACCGCTGAGGTAACTCCGTTTGAATCAGTGATCGAGATTGAGGTCCCTGAAAAGTAGTGGGTTTAAGACAAAGTGACCGAAATCCTAGTTCGACAGACGTTTGGCGATTTGGCGATGCTGTTGAGCCTGGATTGGGTCACCCGTTAACTCAAAAAGCTCAGCCAACGCGCGGTGTGTGGGTAAATGGTCTGGGTCAATATGAAGGATGTTACGAAACCAGCGAATGGCTTCCGCACGTGATCCATACTTTCCCGTGATCTCTGCCAACTTAAAGCGAACATCCACATCACTGGGGTTGCGAATCATCTGGTTCGTCAACTCCTTCAGTGAGAGACGAGATTCATGGGCTTCTTTCACGAATGCGAACAACGGCATCGCTTCGTCGGCGCGTCCTGCAGCTTGCAGAGCATTGGCCAAAATAGACGCCAGGTTCGCACTCTCGGGGCGGGCCGCATGCACGCGCTGCAATGGGTCAATCGCCTCAGCCGCATTTCCTTCAGCCAATCGTAGCTCGCCCAACGCCTGCAACAAGTCGAGGTGGTCAGGTAATTGTTTCAAGCCCGAGGTGAGTACCTCATTGGCCTCGCCAAGTTCGCCTTGCGACAGCAGTGCCTGGGCCAATTCTGCAATGGCTTCGGGGGAGTGTGGCTGAGTGCGAAGAAACTCACGATAAAAGAAAATCGCTTCGTCTAACTTCAGTAGATGCTTCAATGTCGAAGCCAGCGAGAATTGAATATCGGCCCGGTTGGGCGCCAACTTCAGTGCGCGGCGGTAGCACGCTTCCGCCCCTTCCCAGTTTGACATACCTGAAAAGATGGTCCCTGCCAGAAATTGGGGATCTGGATCCGCAGGATAGTCTTGTTCCCAAACTTTCAGGATGCGGCCGGCATCGTTGAACTGAAAGCGAGCAATTGCCCACGTGACGTAGGCCTTCGCAATCTCTGGCTCGTCGTCGCGGGGGTCGGAAATCAACTTTCCCCAATCTCGCGCCTGAAACTCGTCAAATCGCAATGTTTGAATAAGGATCAGAGCAAGCTCTCGATCGAGTTCCGACTGGTCGGCCCCAATCGACTTGGCGGCCGTCAGTTCAGCAAAAGCATCGCTAAACTGGCCGGATCGCCTCGCCAATTTACTTCGCCAGATGTGCAGCCGAGCGTCAGATCGAAATTGCCAAAATTGCCAATTAAGCCATCTTCGGGCTGTTGCATCTTGACGGAGCTCAAGATTCGAGCGAGCCTGCCAAACACAGAATTCGTTCCACCCGAATAACGCACCCCCCAGCAACGATACCAGACAAATCAACGACGCGATTCCGCGGCCTCGTGTCTTGAACATCCATCGTACGACGGCCACTATCATTCCAATCTCCGCGTCGCGATTGTATAGACGAAACTCATTCAAACCCCGAGACGGGCCATCAAGTCGGCCAGATTTGATGGCGGCACAGCTCTGTCGAAGCGATGGCAACAGAACCAAATGGTAATCGACTCCGATCATCGAGAATACTACGTTCGTGGTGTTGCGTGGATTTTGGGTTTTGCGATTTACTGCGGGCTGGCATGCGGATGTCCTCAGTCAGTAACGGAACCGCCGAACGCCGGACAGGCGCCGGTTACTTCAACAGAGTTCCAGCCAAAGCGGCAAGCTAGTGTTCCAGTCGAGTCACATATCCGATTTACGGACGTTGCACACGAGGCTGGTGTCGATTGGACCGTCCGCAATGGTGAAGAGGCCGGCAAGATGTCGATCGTTGAGACACTTGGTGCGGGTGTGGCAACAATCGATTACGACCAAGATGGGAAACCCGATCTTTTGCTGCTTGGAGGGGGGCGATACGACGGCGATGGAGGGCTGGAGTCATTGCCGATGTGTTTGTTTCGTCAGCAACAAGCCTGGATTTTTGTCCCGGTGACCGGTTCGGCAAACTTGCCTCAGCCGAAGCACTACCATCATGGAGCATTCGTGGCCGATGTCGACAACGACGGTTTCCCTGACTTGCTGATCACAGGATATCGTGGTTTGCAGCTCTTTCGAAATCAGGGGGATGGAACTTTCATTGATGTAACTGATGCGTCTGGTCTGGCAGAAGATTCACTATGGAGTACAGCGGCGGCTTGGGCTGATTTCAATGAAGATGGTGAACTCGATTTGTTCGTTGGGCACTACGTGAATTGGTCAATTGAAAACGATCCCGACTGCCGTTCGGTTATTGATAACGTTAAGACGGTCTGCTCTCCAACAAGTTTTCAGGGACTTCCATGTAGAACATACTTAAGTAATGGCGACGGGACCTTTCGTGATTCCAGCACAGATCTAGGGATTAACTTCGACGGCAAAACTCTGGGAGTGGTGGTGGCCGACATGGATGGTGACGGCCCGGTTGAAATTTATGTTGCCAATGATACCGAGCTCAATCAGCTTTATCGGCGATCACCAGCCGAGCAGCGGTATCATGAAATTGCGCTTGTCAGTGGAGTTGCGCTTGGCGATACCGGACAAGCAGATGGAAGCATGGGAGTTGATGTTGGCGATCTTGACGGTGATGGGCAGCTTGATTTGTGGGTTGCGAACTTTGAAGACCAGAGTTTTGCGATGTACCGAAATCTTGGCCAGCATCAGTTCTTGCACGCTAGTCGTGCTATGGGAGTAACGTCGGTCGGGCGAATCGCTGTTGGATTCGGTACAGTGATTTTTGACGCGGATGGTGATGGCTACCCAGACATTTTTTGTGCTAATGGCCATATCGCCGTTGGAACTGGGAAACAGACACAAGAACAACTTCCGTTTCTGTTCGCAAATCAGCTTGGCCGAAGGTTTCGCAATGTGGCGACGATTGCCGGTGACTATCTCCAGAAGCCTCACCTCGGACGGGGAGTCGCCTGCGCCGATTTGGACCAAAACGGCACGCTGGACCTTGTCGTGACTCACACGAATTCGCCCGCCGCAATTTTGAGGAACGATACCCCCATCGACAATTGGCTGGCGGTGCGATTGATTGGTCGAAGAAGTTGTCGCGACGCGATTGGTGCCCGGGTCAAGGTGCATAGCGGAAACAAAACGCAATTGATGACGGTCAAGGGTGGCGGGAGCTACCTATCAACCAGTGACCCGACGCTCTGGTTTGGTCTCGGGGGGGAGTCGCTCGCAGAGAAAATTGAAATCATCTGGCCCAGTGGACAACAGCAGATCATTGAGCATTCTCCTGGCAGACAACGGCTGATTGTCGTCGAACCCTTCGCCCGCTCACTTTTTGAATAGGTGTAGGGAGGATCAATTGAGTTTGGTTATCCGGCGCGGGTGAGAATAGCGGCGCAGTGGACATACGGAAGCAGAGAACACTAGCGGTCTCAAGGGGTTGCCAGTGCTACGTTAATGAGTCGGATTGAAAACAAGTCCTTGTTGGATGTGGCTTTTAGCACGGGATGCGTAAATGGGCATGGAGATTGCGACTGATGCTTGGCCAATGACAAATGTTGTTTGCCGTAAAGTGGGGTCGCTGTTGATTTCTATGGCAATGGCGCGGCAAGACGCACCCTTCACGACGGCCGCTGGTTTGTTGGAACGCGCAGTGAATTAGAAGGCCAAAGAGATATGGGCAAACAGACTTTTCCGGGACGACTTGTTAGGCTTGAGGCGGTTTGATGA
>JAIXVG010000029.1 GCA_027483145.1 Planctomyces sp. | reverse complement strand
TATTGGAAGCCCTGCGGGAGACTCTCGAATGGACCTACATTGATCGCGAAACCGAGATTCGCCTGATTATCCCCGCAACAGTGTAATTCTGGCGCACTCGATTTCTCGCGCCGTTTGTAGCGATCGCTTCAACAGGCGACACAGGGTATTTTCCGACGCTGGCGGCTGGAAAATTGACCTTCGGGTTAGCAATTGTCTGATTCCATCAAACTCGGATGGTGGCTTGTTGCGGTTACTCGATCAGCACCCAGTCGACAGAGTCGATCGGACAAACGTCGACCCAAGTAGTTTCAAATTACTCCACTGGTTAGACTTACCGGTTGGGGCTGTTTGCTTTTTCGTCGCCGCAGGCGAACGATGGTAATCGGCTCGTTTTGCCAACTGAAAAAGGTAAGGTGTCTGCCTGCAGACACCAGCAACCGTCACCGGAAGACGTTCGAAAAGCCTCATGAGCCGTATCCAGCAGCTTTCAACCAGTATCATCAACAAGATCGCGGCCGGGGAGGTCATCGAGCGCCCCGCCAGCGTCATCAAAGAGCTGCTTGAAAACAGCCTGGACGCCTTGGCAACCCGCATCGAAGTTGATGTGCAGGCTGGTGGGGCCGAGCTACTGCGCGTGGTGGATGATGGCGAGGGGATTCACCCAGATGATGTGCTGCTGGCAGTAACGAGCCACGCGACCAGCAAAATTCGGGCGGCTGATGACTTGTTTGCAGTGCACACAATGGGCTTTAGAGGGGAAGCACTGGCGTCGATAGCCGAGGTCAGCAGGCTTCGCCTTCGCAGTCGACAAGCTGGTTCCGACTTTGGGAGCGAACTCCTGGTCGACCTGGGAGAACGGGGCGACGTACTGCCCTGCGGCTCTCCACTCGGGACCCAAATCGAAATCCGCGATCTCTTTGCCAACACTCCGGTCCGTCGCAAGTTTCTAAAAACTCCTTCCACCGAGTTTGGCCACATCAGCGAGCAATTTGCCCGGGTCGCACTGGCCAACCCCCAAATCCATTTCATCCTGCGACATAACGACCGTCTTGTTTACGATCTTCCCGCGACGAATCAGCTTTCCGACCGCCTGGCAGCCTTCTTTGGAGCAGAACTAACCGAAAAGCTGATCTGGGTCGAATCCCAACAAGGGAATGTCCGCATGTGGGGCTATGTGGGGCACCCCTCCCTCAGTAAGCCAACCCGCAAAATGCAGTTTGTGTTTCTGAATGGCCGGTGGATTCAAGACCGCTCGTTGCAACATGCCCTCACTGAAGCCTATCGCGGCCTGATGATGGTTGGCCGGCAACCGGTCTCGTTCTTGTTTATCGACCTCCCGGCTGCTGATGTCGATGTCAATGTCCATCCGACCAAGATCGAAGTCCGGTTTCTTGATAGCCAGAAGCTCTATCGGCAACTGCTGTCGATGCTGCGAAATCAGTTCTTGACAAGCGATCTCGACAGTCAACTCAAGCTGCCAGGGACCCCCAAAGACGTCTCTCCTGAAACTCGATCACAAGTCCAGGCCGAGTTCGCCGATTGGGCACGCCAGCAATTGGCCAACACCAACTCCGATGGCCCCGCACCAGTTGAACGCGACGAGCAGCCCTGGCCGGTCCCCTACTCCACCGGCAGCAGGCCAGCGCAGGTCGCGTATGGCGAACCAGTTCCCGCGATCGACCCGGCTGCTGTCGTTGCCGATTTTCAGGAGACCGCCGTCAACATCGCAGCCGACAACCCCTGGCAATCAAGCGATGTTGTGCCAGTCTCCTCTTCATGGGCCAGTCCTGCTTCGGCCGGAGCGTGGTCCCTCCCATCACCCGCCTGGTCACCCAGCACGACACTCGATCAACTGGCCGCTCGACCTCGTGCTACTTCCGTTGAAGCACCAGCCGCCGCGCCCTTTGCCGAGCCACTCAAGCCGAAGGCTCTGCAGATTCACGATTGTTATCTGGTCGTTGAAACTGATGAAGGGCTGACAGTCATCGACCAGCACGCCTTGCACGAGCGAATTCTCTACGAACAGTTTCGGACCCGCGTGTTAGGTGACGGCGTCGAATCGCAACGGCTACTGGTCCCCTTCCCGATCGAAGTAACTGGCAAAGAGGCGGCCACGTTGGTCGAACACACCGAAGTCATTAAACAAATGGGGCTTTATCTGTCTGACTTTGGCCAGGGGACGGTGCTGCTGGAAGCCTATCCGGTCTTGTTACCCAAGGTCGACCTCCCAGCTCTGGTGCGCGATATAGCCGAACTCCTCGACCAGAAGAATGGCCAGGTGTCACGCCGCGATCTAGTTGATGAGCTGCTGCACATGATGGCCTGCAAGGCCGCCATCAAAGCAGGCCAGAAGCTGTCCGAAAACGAAATCGACAGCCTGCTGACGCAACGGCATCTAGTAGATGACGCCCACCACTGCCCCCACGGTCGCCCGACGGCCTTAAAACTCAGCCGCCACGAACTCGACCGGCAGTTTGGCCGATTGGGGTAGCATCGCCTCAAATCCCTTTGAGCCTTCGTGGTTAGATCGTTTTGCCGCTCAATCGGTGAACATGCCGTTTCAATTTAGACACGTCATTTCGTCCACCGCAAAGAGCGCAAAGGGAGGATAAACACTCCTACCAACTTTGGCACGCCCCCGTGAACGACGATGGCAATGGTCAACGGATGACCAACCATCATCGCCACTCTTCTCCAACTCTTTTCTTACCATTGCGTCCTTCGCGCCTTCGCGGTCAGACCGTTTTACCGCTTAACGGCTATCCGTGCCGTCTTCACTTCGACACCTCGTTTCTTCCACCGCCAAAACGCAAAGAGTTCAAAGGAGAAAACAAAAATTTCAGGAACATAGCCGATTAACAACAGGTTCCGTCTCTAACTACTATCTGTGTTGTACGGGCAGTACCAACTTTAACGAATAATCGTCAGCTGCCCTTAAGGCGGAACCCTGAGTTTCCTGTCGTAACGGTCCTTGACTCGTTCAATGACGTAGGTTTCCACGTGCGGGCCCAACGAGAATGTTGCGCCTTGTTTCACATCCGGAGACATCGCTATGAACTGGACCGAACTTCGTCAGCAGCATTTGGGTGAGCTTGCCACCAGCAAGTTACCGGTGAAGGTGGAATTGCCACCCCTGCCCCACGTCGTATCCCAGGTTTGTCAGCGGGCCAACGACCCTCATTGCACGGCCCAGGACTTGGCCATCCTGCTCGAAAAAGACGTCGCTCTGACATGCGATATCCTGAAGCACGTCAACTCGGCTGCAAACGGCCTGCGCAATAAGTCTTCAACTGCGCGTAAAGCGTTAACCATGCTGGGTGTGGCCAAAACACGGCTGTTTCTGGTGACCACGGTCCTTGAACAAAACATGCAGAAGTCGAAGTCGCCAATCCTCCAAACCCGGCGATTTTGCGATACTGCGCTCGAGCGGGCCTTACTGGCCAAAGAGATCGCAGGCCGTCTCAAGCAAGACACTGACTTGGCCTTCGCAGCCGCCTTGTTGCAGGATTTCGTCGTTCCAGCCGTCAGTGTGGCCAAGCTAAGCGATTACCGGCAATTTGTCAGCCAATTAGCAACGAGCGGCGAGAACCTCAATCAGCTGGAACAAAAGGCCTTTGGCTGGTCTCACGCCGATTGCGCTGCACGGCTCATGCTCAGCTGGGGTTTTCCAGATGACCTCATTTGCTGCGTCCTCCTGCATCACCAGCCAGATGAAAGCTGGGGTAACGATCAATCCAAGAACACCCCCCTCGTGGCCGTCGCGCTCAGCAGTTTACTCCCGAGCCACTTAGAACCATCGACGGCCACCATCTCGAAACTGGCCAGCTTTACCCGCGATCGGTTAGGACTGGAACTCGCCTCGCTAGCCGACGCCGTGCATCAGCAGCTCGAAGCGCAGAATGTCGATTTCCATGAATACCAAACACTCCATATGACCATCCAGCAGTCACCCGGACTGTTATTAAGCCCCAACACGTTGGGCACTTCAGAACTTGTCGATGTGGCTGCCAGCATCGCAGCAACTCAGTCCCTAACCAGCACCGATCGCGAACTCGTCGAGACGTTCTAGTCACAGGGCGCGGCCTAAACTTCGGGTGCCACTGCTGGCTAGTCCAGCAGTGATTGGTGGTGGTAGATTGCGGAACGCCCCTTCCCCGTCGAAAGCAAATCAATGCCGTTGATGAAATAGGCATCGGTCAGGCACGGCCTGACGGTTGTTGGACTAAGAGCTTCTTCCAACCAAGTATGCAGCAGGCGGCCTGAACTGCCTATCATCTGGAGCATGCGAGGGCAGTCAGTCACATTACACTGCTGGACAAGCCAGCAGTGGCACCCAATCGCAAACTGCTGGGCACGCTAAGTTCGCTGCCAAACAAACTCGCGAGCAGCAGGCTCTCGCAACCGAGGATTCACGTTCCAGCAGATCGGCCGTGCAACCGCTGATTTTGGTTCCGACTAACAATCAGCCAACTCTGTTTCAAATCATCAATTCGCCAGTCGGCGGGCTATGGCCAACCCGGGGAGCGATGCGATACATTACAGGTAAGGCATTAAGCCTTGCACATCTCGCCAGCACCACCCTGAATATAAAGCGTTTTCAAGTCATGATTTGCGTCAGTATCGGCCGAACCCGGCACCGCATGATGATCGCCGAGCAGAGGGCCCTCGCCGAACGGGGGGCGAAGCTGATCGAATTGCGGCTCGACTGGTTGGCCCATCAACCAGACCTCAAACGCCTGTTGAACGACCGCCCCACCCCCGTGGTGATTAGCTGTCGTCGCCCCCAAGATCAAGGGAAATGGAAAGGGACCGAAGACCAGCGGCAAACCCTGCTGCGCAGCGCCATCGTGGCCGGGGTCGAATATGTCGATATCGAACTCGATATTGCCCGTTCGATTCGCCGTTATGGAACAACCAAGCGCATCATCAGCCACCACGACTTCGAGCGGACCCCCGACAACATCGAGGAGATCCACGAAGCCTTGTGTGCTGCCGACGCCGATGTGGTCAAGCTGGTTACCATGGCAAACTCCCCCACCGACTGCGTGCGACTGTTGAAGCTCATCGAAAAGTCCAAGGTCCCCACGGTTGCGTTCTGCATGGGCGAGCTTGGCGTTTACAGCCGAGTCCTCTGCCGACGGTTTGGCGCACCATTTACCTATGCCACCTTCAGCAGCGAACGCGAACTGGCACCCGGACAGCTTTCGTTTGACGAAATGCAAAAGCTTTATCGCTACGACGCGATCTCGAAATCAACAAAACTTTTTGGTGTGCTGGGGGACCCGGTCGCTCAAAGCCTCAGCCCGAAGCTCCACAACACGGCCATGGCTGCTGCCGGAGTGGATGGCGTTTATCTTCCGCTGCGGGTGCCACCCGATCAGTTTTCTGAGTCACTGGACGCCCTCAGCGATCTGGGCTTCACCGGATTTAGTGTGACCATTCCTCACAAAGAGGCTATCCTTGCCAAGTATCCGCTGACTGATGATTTTGTTCGCGAAATTGGTGCCGCCAACACAGCCTATCGCGATGCCGACGGCTTATGGCGAACCGCCAATACCGACTATCAGGCTGCGATGGACGCCCTGATGACTGTTTACGATCCGTCCGAATCGCTGACTGGCAAACGGGTGCTGTTACTTGGCTCTGGTGGCGCCGCTCGGGCGATTGGGACCGGGGTCACCAAAGCGGGTGGGATTCTGGTCGTCAGCAGCCGGACAGCCAAACGAGCATCGACGCTGGCCGAATTACTGAAGTGTCGCGCCGTCACCTGGGAGAATCGTGGTTCCGAGTACGCCGACATCCTCATCAATTGCACACCGTTGGGAATGTACCCCAACATGAACGAAAGCCCTTATCAATCGAACTGGCTACGTGATGAAATGGTCGTGTTCGATACTGTCTACAACCCCGAGCAAACGCTGCTGATCAAAGATTCGCTCCTGCGTGGCTGCCGGGTCGTCTCTGGGATTGAAATGTTTATTAGGCAGGCAGCCGCCCAGTTCCGCTACTTCACCGGTCAGGAAGCATCCCTCGAAACTCTGCGGGCAACGCTGCGAAAGGGGATCTCTGTCGTAAAGGTAGATGATTGAACGCCCCCAGTGTCCAACACCAACCTGCCAGTCACCCATTCGACTTCATCTCGCTGATTGGCTATCGCGGCTGTGGCAAAACGTCTGTCGCCCGGGAACTGGCCCATATTCTCCATTGGGAAACGGTTGATTCCGATCAGGACGTAGAATTGGCCACCGGCACGAGTATTCGCACGATCTTTGAGTCGGCCGGAGAAGCCGCGTTTCGCCAACACGAACGGGCAGCGATCATCGAACTCCTCACCCATCGCCACACCATTTTGTCAACCGGCGGCGGCGCGATCTTGCGGGAAGACACTCGGGCCGACCTTAAAGCCCGTGGCCCGGTCATTTGGCTGACCGCAACCCCCGACACCATCCGGCACCGACTGTCCCTCGACCCCGCATCCGGGCCTCAGCGCCCCGCCCTTACTTCGCAGGGGATCTCGGGGGAAATCGAACAGGTACTGGCCACGCGCGAACCCCTTTACCGGGACTGCGCGACGCATCAACTTGCCACCGACCACCGCTCGCCCGGCGAACTGGCGGCAGAAATCGTGAGTTTTTTGACGCTTAGTCGAGATTAACTTCCCATCTTGGTTAAACTGTCGCGGCATCAAGAATTTTTGACTTCCGACATCCGTAATTTTGAACGGACTATGGGAGCAGGCCAGTCTCTGGCAGCGGCGATTGAGTTTTCGATGCCCGTCAGACGGAACGGCCATTAGGACATAAGCAAAGTCGGTCACACCGTAAAACGTATTTAACGTATTTAGGGCAACATGATGACACTGGTGGGGATGTGGTTGGTGCTCGCAATCTGCGGATTGTTTGCCGGAACTCTCATCCATCGCGCCGCCGAGCGTCTCCCCCGCAGCGAAGCCTTTACCGCTGCCTGGCGGGGAGTCTTCTGGCAAACCAGCGGTCCCATCACGACGCTGTGGCCTTGGTGGCAACCGCGCGAGTGGCCTCTTGTTTCTTCCTTTAACCGCTGGAAGCAAACCGGGTCTGTCTGGCCACCGCGACAACTGGTGGTCGAAATCGCAAACGCCTGCATGTGGGTCAGTTGGGCCATATTGCTCATTCCCAGCGATCTCCCGTTCGACTGGAATGCACGTGTTCTCTCCAGCCCGTTAGCATTTCGCTTCCCGGCCGGTACTTCCGAGGGGACCATCGGCTTCCATTTGTGGGCCGCATACGCGTTCTTTCTGGTCCTCATCGAAGCTCTGTTGCTGGCGACCCTCATCGACTTCGATCTGCAAATCATCCCCGATAGTGTTACCGTCCCCGCAATGGTGGTTGGCTTCATTGGCCAAACCGCCCTGACGACCTGCTACCTCCTCCCGATCTGGTTTCAAGACCCGATTCTGGTCGATGGATTATCGTTCCTGTTTCCCGAAGGAGCCGAACTCTGGCTTTCGCGCGAACCTGTCCCGCGCTGGATTGCTCAATGGCCAATGTGGCATGGACTGGCTGTCGCAATCGCAGGCTTCCTGGTTGGGGGAGGTGTCGTCTGGTTCGTGCGTATCGTGGGACACTGGGTTCTAGGTCGAGAGGCCATGGGCTTTGGCGATGTGATCCTCATGGCCATGATCGGCTGCTTCGTTGGCTGGCAACCAGTTCTAATAGTCTTCTTTGCCGCACCGCTGGCAGCCCTGCTGGTGGTTGCAGTCACTTGGCTGGTTCGTGCCCAGCGTGAGATTCCTTATGGCCCTTACCTGGCCTTGGCAACGATTGGCGTTTTGTTTATGTGGCCCGTCGTCTTTGCTGCCACCGAGCGGGTTTTCTCATTAGGGCCGGTCTTCGTTCTGATCACCCTATCACTCGCCCCAATGCTGGTTCTCTCTCTGATTTTGGTGAAGTTTGTGAAACGCCTGTTGGGCCTCGAAGACAACCTCATGACGGGCGAATGGACTTCGGCCGACCAGTTGCAATTCTTTGCCACGAAAGACCATGACTATGGCGTTGGCCCCATGCAACGGCCAACCTGGCCCGGAGTTCATAGCGGCCGCGGTCTGACCCAACAGAAACAGTGGTCACGCCGATGAGCCGACTGCTTTTTGAACTCTGTCAACTAAAGCAGCCCCCGCGAATCATCGTGGCGGTCACCCGATCCGCAGCACCCCACCAGCAACAAACTTGCCCCTAGTGGAACCAGACTCATGATTCGGATTATCGACTACGGCATGGGAAACCTGCGAAGTGTTCAGAAAGCCTTCGATAAGCTGGGGTTCGCTGCCGAGTTCTGCACATCGGCCGACGACATCGCCTCAGCCGAAGCGCTGGTCCTGCCCGGTGTCGGAGCTTTCCGCGATGCCATCTACGAAATCAAGCGGCTCGATCTCGATCGTGCCATCAAAGACTATTTAGCCGCAGACCGACCATTCCTCGGAATCTGTCTCGGTCTGCAACTTCTGTTCGACGTCAGCTACGAAGATGGCGAATGGCCCGGCCTTGGCATCGTTCCGGGGGAAGTCCGGAAGTTTGCTCCCCAGCCCGGCCTCAAGATTCCGCATATGGGCTGGAATCAACTCCAACCCGTTGGTTCACCCCGCGTCCTCGAAGGAATTCCCGCCGACTGTAGCTTCTACTTCGTCCACAGCTACTACGTTGTTCCAAAACACTCGGAAGTCATCGCCGCGACAACCCAGTACCCTGACCCATTCACCAGCGTTATTGAACGAGGCCGCTTAATGGCCACCCAGTTCCACCCCGAAAAAAGCCAAAACGGGGGCCTGAGACTTCTGAAGAACTTTGCAACCCTCGCTGTTCATCAGCCAGCAGTCGCAGGGTAGCGACTATGGCGAAGACTCCATCCGGCATCGCAGGGGCACCTTGTTCAAATACCCCTGACCCACTTGTTCAATTGCAATCATCAGGCGGTCTTCAGATCAATTCAAAACAGAAATCACTCCACGCAGCGAATGGCAGAAGCAACTGCTGTTTCGCTAACATCAAGCTGTATTCAAGTGTTTGACCAAACGCCAATTGATCCGTGACATAGCTTGTGATGTTTGCCGCACCGCCCGCTTCTCATTGAATAAAGCAACTCATGGCCAGTTTGCCTCCGTTCCTCAACATGCTACCCGCCATCGACCTTCGAGGGGGGCGCTGTGTCCGCTTGCGTCAAGGAGACTATGCCCAGGAAACGATCTTCGGCGATGACCCGGTCGAGATGGCCATCCGCTGGCAAAATGACGGGGGAGATTGGCTCCATCTGGTTGATCTCGACGGCGCAAAGGCCGGCAAGCCAGTCAACGTCGATGTCATTCGCAAGATTGCTCAGTCCCTTAGCATCCCGTGCGAACTTGGCGGCGGCTTACGGGACGATGATTCGGTCAAGCTGATGCTCGAAGACGTCGGGGTGACCCGCGTCATTATCGGTACAGCTGCTCTCAAACGGCCACATTGGTTTCAATCCCTGGTCGAGCGATACCCGCAACAAGTCGTCTTAGGCCTTGATGCTCGCAACGGAATGGTCGCCACGGAAGGCTGGCTTGATGTCTCTCAGACTTCGGCCATCGACTTGGCAAAGCAGTTCACCGGCCTCCCGCTCGCCGCCATCGTCTACACGAACATCGCCAACGATGGCATGATGCAAGGGGTCGACGAAGCAACCATCAGTCAGATGATTGATCTGGCCAACCTCGGCTTTCCGGTGATCGCATCGGGCGGCGTGACTACTCTTAAGGATGTTCATCGATTGATTGCCGCCCGCAAAGTGCAACCCAATTTAAACGGCGCAATCATCGGCCGTGCCCTTTACGAAGGGACGATTAACTTGAGTGAAGCCGTCTCCGTCAGCCGCGAAGGCCAATAGCGGTTTGCAGGCCGCCCCAGGCATCAAGCCCGCTACCCGTCAAACCGCTACATTCGGAACGGTCGCAGCGATCTCACCATTCGCCACTCGAACTTCGGCAGTTTTGTGCATTGGCCAGCCGCGCACAGCCGATTGCAATCACATTGAGGGCGAATTCTAAGCCGCCGCTGGCACCGCCGGGGTCGCATGCGAATTCGGTTTGCCCGAGCGACGGCCACGTGACGAAGCTGCCAGCAACCCAGACGTGCTGAGAGAATCCTTTCGCTCAGTTGAGTTCAAGTCCATTCGCGTCACCAAGAGGAAACCATGCACTACGACCAGAAAGTGGGCCTGGCCCTCGGAATTCTGCTGGTCGGCGTGGCAGGGGCCTTCTTCTTCAGACACGACCAGAAGCCCGATACTGCACTGTCAGCCCTCGACCGCACCTCGGCGATCGATGCGGCCATCATTGAAAAGCCCCTTACTCCATACCTCCCGGGAACAAATCAGCGGGCAGTGGGAAGCAATGCGGCTAAGTCCGCCAAACAAATCGACCCCCACCGCACCGGTTCGCTCCAGGCCGTCGAGACCAATCCCAGTGGCATTGCTGTGTTGAACTCGTCCCCGATCAGCAAGCATTCGACAGCCGACGGAACCTCAGCTCTTCCCGGAGATCAAGTCCCCTACCCAATCGACCCACCGGTCGATCATTTTCCTCAGGGAGAATCTGCAGCCATTGCCAGCAATGAGGCTGACGCACCGTCAGCCGAGACGAGCAATCCCAAGCCCGCATCTACCGAAACATTCCACACTGTCGAACGGGGCGATACCCTGTCTTCGATTGCAGCGAAGTATCTGGGCCGCGAATCCCGATTCTACGAGCTATTCGATGCCAACCGCGACCAATTGCAACGGGCCAACGACCTGAAGCCCGGGATGAAGCTTCGCATCCCTGATGCGAATGGAGGCGTTATCACCCATCGTCCTCAAATGGCAAAACGCGAAGTCGACGCATCGCAGCCGAAACGGTTCGTTCCCCCCGGCCGCAAGCAATCTGCACCTGATGATGCGGGCCAACCAGCAGCCCAACAGCCAGAAGTTGCACCCGGCGACCCCAAAAAGTGGTCGGGAAAACGCTTGTCCCAACTCCCGCCTCAGGTCCAATAAAAAACGCCAACAGCCTCAGGCTACTTCAATAGCTGCTCTAACTCATCAAATATCCCCGGGGCGAGTTCCGCAAACTCGTCTCCGTCAGAGGACGTTACCTCCACCCGCTCCAGCAAATGCTCCGCCTGCTCGGGCAGGCAAAACTTCTCCCACATCTTGATCATGTCAGCCAAATCTTCGTCCCGCAAAGCATCAGCCGTCGATTGATACCCGGCCAGCGCATGATTGGGAACTCGCCGCTTAATAGTCGCCAGCGCCCGATCGGCTAACTCCAAACACCCCGCGCGGCACGCAAACAAGGCGACC
>JAIXVG010000276.1 GCA_027483145.1 Planctomyces sp. | reverse complement strand
GACGGCGATCGAGCTTTTTCTGACAGGAATCAGCGAATGGGAGATTGAAATTCGACAACGCTTACAGCGCTGGGCTGGGCTGGGAGATCCAATCTTCCGTCTTGGCACTTCATCACTGCGGAGTGATATCAGGAAAAGTCACCAGGGTTTGGAATCGGGTCAACTGTCGAGCGGTCCCTTTCCCGTGTGAGTCGTCATCAGTTCATCGACTTTGGCCTTCAGTTCAAGGGGAATTGGGACCGCACCGGATGCGAGAATCCCAAACCGGGACTTCCTTTGAACAAACAGTGTGGTGCCGGTGCTGCCCGTCCAATTCCACGAAACGACCTGTTTCCATGGCACGAGGCCAACGTAGCACCAAATACCGTTGGCTCGAAACTGCAAACGGCCCCAGATCGTCATGCTCTGATAGACGAGGATTGCCACACAAAGGCCGATCCAAGCGATCGCGATTGCCCCCTCCATACTCATGATGCTCGTGACATTCTTCACAGCGAAGATGATGCTACCAATCGTCAGGGCCAAATAGAACGCTCCAAAGAGAAGGAAGAATCCGCGAGATGGAAAGCTTCCACACTCGAGCAGAATTGCGCCCGCGTTTCGCTTGGATCGGACCCAGTTCCAGAAAAATTCGACGAACACGAGGGTCGTGATGATGCCCGCCCCGATCGGCCCGAGAATCGGAGAGTCGAATTCAAGGATATACGTTGCGGCGACTATCGCTGGGATGACGAGCGATAACAAAACGCCTCCCCAGAACCATTTGCTGAATCCCCCGCGATGCCATTCGGCCGCAGTCATTTCGATACCGGCGGCGACTTTGATGACTCGCTCGACAGACTCACTTGGGGCGGGATTGTCTCGGACTCGATTGATAGCGGACTGAACTTCTAATGGCATTTCTCGCTCCCATTCATTGTGGTTTTGGTTCATCGCTCTTGTTCCTGATGGCCTTTGAACATTATTTTCCGGAGTGTGGCTCGCGCTTTGTGGAGCGCCATCGCAACCGCATTGCTGGAGATTTCCAGCGAGTCGGCGATTTCTTCATGTGACAGTTCTTCAAAGTGCGTCATACAAAAGACGGCCGCTTGACGCGGCGGTAATTCGGCGACGATCGCTCGTAGTCGCATGTCATCCTCGTGCTCGATCACTTTTTCCGGGGGGCCGAGCGATCCGTCAACGAATGTCGACGGATCGACCGAACTGAGAGTTTTGCGTCGCCGCAGAGCATCCAATGCTCGAAACGTGACGAGCCGATTGAGGAATGCTTGGGGGTTGCCAATCTTCCCAGCGACGAACATTTTGTGGGCTTCGATGAATGCCTCTTGCAAGACATCTTCGCAGTCCTGGGTGTGTCCGAGAATGCGCCAAGCGGTCCGGTAAGTCGGTGGTCCATGCACGTGTACTATGTCATTCCAAGTCGTCATGTTGCATCCTGCGAGCGGAGGATTCTTTATTCATGCTTCTACCGAGAAGTCGTAGGACGACCTGTAGAGATTTCCTCGGATATGCCAATTTCTTCGGATTTTGGAAGAATGAGGTTCTCTAAGTCTTCAGCAAATATCAGGTATGCTGCGGAATGACAGGGTTGGAGTGCGTTTTGGTATGCGACGGCTGAGTGGCATGCTTGCTGCTTTGGGCAAGTATGTTTCGATAGACTTACTTGAGGCAATCAGCGATTTGGCTGTAATCGCATCGGCCTTGGTTGTCTGGCGAGCACAACAACTCCGTCCGGCGAGCATATCAGGCCTGCAATCGCATGCTTGCCAAAGTCGGCAAGCCTGCCACCAGTCCGTATGAATAATCCGGACTGGTAAACGGTTCTCCTCAAACAAACAGTCCTCCCGGAAAAAAGACTTGCCACGCACCCGGCCACATCGTACTATGTCACGCATAGTGTGTGTTACAACCCATAGGGAAGCCGTTCAATGAGAGTCGATCGAGAACTGATGCGTGGAGCCGGGCCGGTGGCGGTCCTCAAACTGCTCGAATCGGGCGAAAAGTATGGCTACGAGCTGGTCGAGCAACTTGAAGAACGCTCGAAAGGGGTCCTGGCGATGGGCCAGTCGACCCTTTACCCCATGCTGTACAATCTCGAATCGCAGGGGCTGGTTAAGGCAGAATGGCGCGAGTCGGAATCAGCTCGCGGCCGCAAGTACTACCACCTGACTTCCAAAGGAAAGAAACGGCTCGCAGCCGACTTACAGCAATGGAGCGCACTAGTTGAAGCACTCTCCTCGCTCGGAATTCTCCCCGGGCAAGCTACCCCTGCCCTGGGCGGAGGACCGCGCTAATGGAGACGAGCACCCCTCCGCTGGAAACGCAGCCTAATCACTCTAATACGAATCATTCGCTGCCCGCCGCCCCTGCCTCGACAACGACTTGGCTATGGCGTGTGTTGAATGCGCCAATCAACATCGGGCTCGGTAGTCGATTCAAAAGCCCGGTGACCGTCAAATTCAACAAGCCAGCCACCATCGCGTCAATCGTTACGGAAGCTGGCCTGCCAGCAGAACTGGCTGCCATCGTTGAGCAAGTCGTCCGCGCGACACGGCTATGGTCATCAGAACGCCTTGATGTGGCCCGCGAACTGGCTGCCCACTTTCGTGATGGGCTGGAATGTGGCGTTTCAGCCAGCGATCTCCAGTCTCAATTCGGCAATGCAGCCACCGTCGCCAAATTGATCCGCCGCGCCCGCATTCGCTGTCGATCGGTTGTCTGGCATGCCTGGCGGTACGGGTTGGCTGGGCTTGCCCTGTTGCTATTGGCCTACAGTGGCCTGATCGTGCGCTTCGCTGTTTCGTACCCCACTATCTCTCGCAATTTCCTGAGAGAG
Organism: Planctomyces sp.; assembly: GCA_027483145.1. Taxonomy (GTDB): domain Bacteria; phylum Planctomycetota; class Planctomycetia; order Planctomycetales; family Planctomycetaceae; genus JAIXVG01. Next base: position 2,243 of record JAIXVG010000276.1, on the reverse strand, counting down.
CAAAACGATGTTGTGCGGTCGACCCCGGAGGATCAGTGGGCCTGGCCCGTCCAACGAGCGGCACTGAAAGAGTTGGTCCCCTATCCCAAGCTGGATCAGTCTCAGACCGATGACGAGAGTGAAGGCTGGTGGGCTACCGAGAAAAACCGGGTTGAGAAGGACTCACTCGCCTGGAATCAGATGTTGGCCTATGTCGAATCGAATCAGGCCATCATTGAACAACTGCATCTTAGCGCAAACAAACCCATGCGTGGTGTCATCTATGGAGATCCGATTGATAGCCCTAATCTTCCGCAAGCGTTGGGTGAGGATGTTCCGCTAATTGGGGTTCTCCTTCCGCAGGCCCAAAGCTTGAGAACGGCTCAGCGTCTGCTGACGGCCGATGCGACGGTGGCCCGCAGTCGTGGCGAAGCCGATCGCTTTACTCGCGATATTCTCTCCCTGGTGAACATTGCCGAGCAGTGCCGCGGATTCTGCCTGATCGAGGACCTGGTCGCAGTTGCGATCTTGACCAGTACATTCAGTGTTGTCCTGGACACTTGTGAAGACTTTCCATCGCTGCTAACCGATGATCAATTGATTGCAATGGCTCATCGGCTCGCTAGTTGCTTCGGCGGAGGGACCATTCGCTTTAACCTGAATGGCGAGAAAGCGATGGCCGAAGACATGCTTCAGCGGTGCTACTCTGACGACGGCAATGGGGATGGGATCTTGACTCCCGCGGGCATTAAGATGCTTGCGGAGAACTTTCCTACGAACAAACTAATTGACGACTACGACCTGCTCTCTCATACAAAAACAGACGGAGTGGCTCTCCATGTCTTTGGTCCAGCGATCATGCTTCAGGCGAAATCGCGTCGGCAAACCCAGGAGGCGATTGATCAGCTTTTTGCTGAGGCGGCCCAAAGACATCGCGGACCACTTCACAGTTGGGAACAGGAGGACCAGCGTCAAGGCCGCACGAAACAGAGCAGCCTTGGTAACGACAATTCATTGATGTCCCATTTCTCGATACCAAATGTAGTCTTTCCAGCATTCGAGATGTGTGATAAGGCAGCTGAACGATTCTGTCAGTTGCGGGACGGTGCCCTGACGGCTATTGCGCTCGAGCTGTATCGTCGGCAGCATGGTGCCTGGCCCGATCACCTAGAACAGCTTGCCCCAGGCTATATGCCCACGGTTCCCCTTGACCGCTTTACGGGCCAGTCGCTGCGTTATCGTCTTCAGGACGGAAAACCATTGATCTATGCCTGCGGCTTCGATCAACAAGATGACGGCGGGCGAGGTCCCGGCATTGACGAATATGACTTCCACACACAAGTCATGCAGAAGCCCGCGAAGCAGCCCGCCATCGGTGAAGGCTATGACTGGGTCCTCTACCCCCGCCCCCGCAAAGCAATCAACCGATAGATAGAACACAAGCTAGTACGGAGGGGAGTTTGGTTACCATCGTGTGCATCCATTTCGGAAGAGATGGTGAGATAAGCGTTCGGCGGGGAGTAGAACTCGTTCTATCGCCCGCACGGTCTGCCGTTGCGTCAAGAAGCTGGCCGCGTCAAACTGTTTGCGATTGTTAGCAAGCCGACCCTGTTTCAGTTCGCTCGTCCATGCCTGCGAAAGCCTGACCATGTCTAAACTGCCAGCCCCACCCCGTCCTCAAGTCGTCAAGCTAGCACCGGCCGCAGTCCAGCAAATCAAAGCCGCTCTGGATCAAAACAAAGGGGCGCACCTCTATCTTTCTGTGCATGCCAATGGAACAGACGCGTATCGCTATGCGATGGCACTGCAAACCGAGGTCAATCCTGCCGACTACGTCGACTTGTCGTATGGCTTCACGTTCGTTGTGGACAGCAAAAGCATCCGCTACCTCAATGGGACGATTATCGACTGGGAAGTCTCCCCCACCGGCGACACTGGCTTCCGGTTTCACAATCCGCTGTCGAAGTAGCCGAGTCTGATCCACAGCGCGGGCCGGTATTGTGCCGGAACGACAAACTACCGACCCGATTGCAGAGTAGCCTGGACGCGCCCTTGAGCGTCCGATTTGTCGAACAACACCGTGCCGAGATAGACCGGCCTCTGCTTCGGCTCTCTGGCGTTCCATCCGTCTTGTGTCCAACCCAGAAACGCCATCAGCCCCGTGAAGAGTGAACTTCACGGGGCTGATGGATATTCAAATGGTTGAAGCTGTTCTGAGAGTCGGGTTTACGGTTAGATAAACCACTTTACCGCTTAAACGTCTT
>JAIXVG010000238.1 GCA_027483145.1 Planctomyces sp. | reverse complement strand
GTTAAAGGTGACATTGGCCATTCTGGTTGATAGTCTGCGAAGAACCGAACGCCGCGCTGTTTGAATGGCGTTTGCCTCTGGCTGACTTCGTTCAGCCGAGCGCTAAGTTACTCCCCCACGAGTTGATAAAGCTTCATCGCCAACCATCCCGGCAGCACTTGATAAGGAGAGTTCCCATGACGGCTGAACGACTGATGCTCATCGGCGGCCTGGCTGCCTTTTTGTTGACGTTGCATTGGGTCAGACGCCGCCGCTTGCGGGAAAAGTACGCGGTCGTCTGGATGACGATGGCATTTGGCCTGCTTCTCGTGGGGATGTTTCCCCAAGTCTTGATGATGTTCGCCACATCGTTCAAGCTCAGCTATCCCGCTGCAGTCTTGTTTATTGCCCTGGCTGTGATCTATCTCTTCTCGATGTCAGTCTCGCTATCGCTATCACGGGCACGCTCGACCAATACTCGCTTAACCCAGGAACTGGCCTTGTTGCGAGCCGACTTGGAATCGCTCCGTCAGGCCATCAAGTTAACCTCCAACCCCGCCACCAACTCACCGGGTGCCACTGCTGGCTCGTCCAGCAGTGCGACATAATCTGTTCCATTATCGTAGGCCATTGGCAACCAACCTGAATTGTGCCAGCACAAACACTCGAACGGGTAGCAGTCGATCCGCAGAACTCCTCTCATGACTGACCATCCCAACCCAGCCGCAAATGCCGAGCTTGTCAAAAAAGCAGCCCGTGATGCAGGGTTCGACCTGGTAGGAATCGCCCCGGCTACCACACCACTTACGCTGGGTTACTTTCAAGATTGGCTGGCCGCCGATTATCACGCTGGCATGGCTTATCTGGAACGGCGGGAGGAAGCCTATACTCACCCGCAGCATGTCCTCGAAGGCGCACACAGCGTCGTGATGCTGGCCATCAACTACAAACAGACACCTCCCGGAAGCTCAGGTAAACAGCCGAGCACTCTTCCAACAGCAGTGCCCGAATCTGCCACACCAGCACCCCCACACAATCCGGCCCGCATCGCCAGTTATGCCCTTCCGCCGCATGACTATCACTTCACCTTGAAGGCTAAGCTGCAACAAGTCGCCGAGGCCATTCGCACCACTTGGCCCGCGTGCCGCACTCGCACCGTGGTCGATACCGCTCCTCTATTGGAACGGGACATGGCTCGTCTGGCAGGGTTAGGCTGGTTCGGCAAAAACACCCTCCTCATCAACAAGCGGCTCGGCAGCTTTACGTTTCTGGGGGCTGTGTTAACCACTGCCGAGCTATCCCCCGACAGCCCGCATGAAACCTCTCATTGTGGCACCTGCACTCGTTGTCTCGAAGCCTGTCCCACCAATGCCTTCCCCGAACCATACGTGCTGGATGCCAATCGCTGTATCTCGTATTGGACCATCGAGCATCGCGGGCCGATTCCACCAGAGATGGCGGCCGGGATCGGAAACTGGTTATTTGGTTGCGATATCTGTCAGGAAGTCTGCCCCTGGAATCGCAAAGCCCCTGCAGCACTCGACCATACCATGCAAGGGGCTTTTCCTGCAGAGGGGCTCGATCCACTCGCTATGTTGACTCAAACCAGCGAGCAATTCACACAGCACTTTTCATCAACTGCCCTAAGCCGAACCGGCTGGAACGGACTGCGCCGCAACGCAGCAGTGGTCTTAGGAAACAATCGCGACGAACGGGCACGCCATCCGCTGACAGAACTCCTCACCGATGCCGACGCCGGTGTGCGCGCTGCAGCAGCCTATGCGCTGGAGCAGCTCGATACCCAAACGACTTGATCAGCATCGGGAAAAGCCGCGAAAGCGAATAACCTCTCAGAAAGTGTTTGACGTTGTGCTACTCCAGATGGCGAGCGACCCACCATGTTAAAGACATTGTGAATCCCGCCCATTTCTTTCGCAACCCGAAGCGTCAGCGAGGGGCATAATCGTTTGAGCCTGCACGTCCTATAACTTCATTCAGTCCTGCGTTTTTTGTGGCTTCATAGCGACGTCAACTCGAAAATCGCACCTTCAAAATGCACTAGCTAGGGCAGAGACATCACCGCGAGTATACTATCGGTAATCAACGTGACCGTTCCCTTCGACTTGCAAGGATTCGCACATGCCTCAATTGATCGCTGCCCCTAAAATCATTCCCGCTGCGGGTAACAAGCCAAAGGTCATTCGCGAGTATGTCGGCCGGGCAAACACCAGTACCTCAGCCATCAGTGTCGCCCATATGACCAGCCCCGAAGGTTGGCAGGAACCAGGCCAGCGGCCTGAGTTCGATGAATACACCATCGTGCTCAAAGGAATGATGCAGGTCGACTACGAAGGGGGCGTACTGCAGGTGACCGCAGGCCAGGCGGTCCTCGCCACAGCAGGAGAATGGGTTCGCTATAGCACCCCCAATGCTGACGGGGCCGACTATATCGCCATTTGCCTCCCCGCCTTCTCACCCGAGTCGGTCCATCGAGACGCATAACCGGCATACGGTTCAGTGTTGGCCTGCCATGCAGTCCTTTTTCGCGGCCAATGCCTCATCAGCGAATCGTTTCGATTTCATCTCACCACGAATCTGCTAAAACTGACTGCAGGGCCTCTCTGTACCACCGGTTACGCTCGTTCGAAACCAGTACGATCATCGAATTAAACCCAACGCATCGGACGTTGTTCGGACACGTTCAAACTACAAGGAATCCCGCATGAGCGATCATATTAAGATCGGTGTTTTTGGGGCAGGGGGCCGCATGGGCCAGCGCGTGGTCGCTAATGTGGCTGCCGATCGGGCCTGCAAGTTAGTCGCCGCCTACGAGTCGGCTGCCAGCCCGCGGCTTGGTCAGGACGCAGGAGCAATTGCCGGTGTTGGACCATTAGGGGTCGAGATCGCTGCAGAGATTGTGGTCCCCCCCGATGTCATCATCGACTTCTCCACCCCCGAAGGGACGATGGAACTGGTGAAGATTTGTGCCGACCGACGAATCCCTCTGGTGATCGCCACCACAGGGCTGACTCCCGCTCAGAAAGCTGAAGTCGCCTCAGCTGCCCAGACCACTCCGCTATTGATGGCCCCCAGTATGAGCCTCTCGGTGAACGTGGCAATGAAGCTAGTGGCCGACGCTGCCACCGCCCTTAGCCAGCAGGGGGGGGCAGTTGACGTTGAGATCATTGAGCGGCATCACCGGTTCAAGGAAGATGCCCCAAGCGGAACCGCTCTCAAGTTTGGTGAGATTGTGGCCCATCACATGGGTCAGACCAACCACGTCCACGGCCGTCACGGCCGCATCGGCCAACGACCACCTCAAGAGATTGGCTATCACGCATTACGAACCGGCGATAACGTCGGCGAGCACACCATCGTCTTCGGCCTGATTGGCGAAACCTTAGAAGTCACCGTTCGCGGCCAATCCCGCGACAGCTACGCCGTCGGCGCCGTCGCCGCTGCCAAATTCCTGGTCACCAAGCAACCCGGCCTCTACTCGATGGCCGATGTATTGGGGCTTTAGATTGAGGTAACAAGTCGGGTAAACGTATCTGGCAAAGTGACGCCTCGGGTGTCACTGCTGGTATTTCCAGCAGAGTCATTTGGCAGATCACCAACCTACTCCTACAACCACCCCTTGACTGACATCGTTTTCTCGAAGGTGAGTCTTCCAGCCGCAGCCGACCGGTGGTCGGTGAATGCCAAGAAACTCTTTGTTGGCGTATTCTGCGAGTCACTGAGGATATGTGGAACCGCAGATACTGCAGAGTTACGCAGATGATAGGTCAGATTCGTCTAGGCTTTTTACGGATTAATCCAATTCTGTGAAATCTGTCGTTCTATTTCTTCTTGCATTCCAATCATCGTAGGGAATTGATGAATCGTTTGAATTCAAGTTGAGGCGTGGCAAAGTTGAAGAGCAAGCCACGTTCAAAACCGGTTGCGTGGAGATAGTGAAGCATTTGAGCATCGTCGATCTGAGTCAATTTCTTAGCGGCTTTCAACTCAACGATGATGGCATCGTAGCAAACAAAGTCTGCGCGGTACGGTGTTGATAGTGGTAGACCCTTGTACAAAACTGGGATGGAGTGCTCGCGGAAAAACGGAATCCGTCTAGAGAGCAGTTCTCGTTCCAGAGCATCCTGATACACCGCTTCGAGAAACCCATGACCCAGAACCGACTGCACCTCCATCGTTGCACCAATAATGGCATACGTTTGGGGGTCTCGCTTTTCAGATTCAAGCGACATAGGCATCTATTCCTTGAGCCAAGACTTTTAAACCGCAGATGATACAGATTACCGCAGATGAAAAGATCGAGCCGATTCGCCTCCTTGTCTTATCTGCGCCCACCTGCGAAATCTGCGGTTCACCATGGATTCTTAGCGATCGATCAAAGCCGACGACTGCTACTCGGCTATAGCATCCTCATACCTGCGTAAATCCTTCTCCAACGCCATTTCCTAAACCGCAGCAAGTCCTGCTGCTCGTTGCCAGCATCTGATCATTGAGCCAAGATTGTTAAACTGCAGATGATACAGATTTCCGCAGATGAAAAGATCGAGTTAATTCGCGTCCTTGTCTTATCTGCGCCCATCTGCGAAATCTGCGGTTCACCGTGGATTCTTAGCGATCGAGCAAAGTCGACGACGGCTACTCGGCTATAGCATCCTTATACCTGCGTAAATCCTTCCCCAACGCCATTTCCTACACCGCAGCAAGTCCTGCTGCTCGGCGCCAGGCGGAAATCTGTCCCAGGTGAACTGCTTCGTGTGTCGTCAGCATATGCGAGCATAGTTGCCCGACTGTTGGAAATGCCTCGATCAGAAAGTCGAATGGGTTGGGGGCTGCCAGTTTCTCGGGAGTAGCTTCCGCCTTCAAAAGCTTCTCAAACGCGGCATGCCCTTTGTCGAGCGCAGCAAGTAGCTCCGCCTTGCTGGGGATCATCGACGGCGCAGTCCCCGGTGGGGTCATCGGCGAGAATCCGGTATGCCAGTCTTCGCTGAATTGTTTCTCTTTGCCAAAAATCATCAGGCCGTAGTCGGTCGCGACAGCCAGGTGACCCAGAATCCACAACGGGGTATTCATTCCCGGCATTGGCTGCAGTTGCAATTGCTCTTCGCTGAGGTCATTGACCAGCTTATGGGCATACTTCAGGTTAAAGTTAAACAGAAACAATTCATTTTCAAACAGCATGACGGAAAACTCCATGAGGTGAAACTGGCGCGAGGTTCGATCTGAAAATTCCAGCTTAACGTCATAAACCAGCGACTGTTAAGGGAGCAGGTCCAGTTCTGGCTTCCAGCAGCCCAGGGTCAGTGAGGCACTTGGAACCGGCTGGCCTACCGAGCCTTTGGGCTGGTAGTTTGCTATTATTCAGCCATGTTCGCTCTGTTGTTCAGCTTTGGTTTCCTAAGTCCCGCAATCTTGTGGGGATTAAGCCTATTGGCTGTGCCGGTGATCATTCACCTGCTACGGCGGCGGCGTTACGTTGAAACTCAATGGGCCGCGATGCAGTTTTTGATGGCTGCCCTGCAGAAGCAGCAGCGACGACTCAAGTTTGAAAGCTGGCTGCTGCTGGCCCTCAGGTTATTAGCGATTGCAGTCCTGGTTGGCGGGCTGGCCCGGCCGACAGTCTCCGGGAGTAAGCTATCCCCCGCAGCAGCCCCGCGCACGCTGCATATTGTGGCGATTGATGCGACGCTCAGCATGGGGGCCGTGTCGCCAGACGCATCAGCTGGGGAGACTCATTTCACACAGGCGATCGAATTGGCGCGGCAGATTGTCAATGACGCCAGCGCGGGGGATGCCTTTCAGCTGGTTCGAATTTCCGGAAGAAGTACCGGCTGGGTGATATCGCAGCCCGCTTTTGAAAAGCAGCAGGTTCTGGCAGAGCTAGCCCGTTTGTCACTGACCGATGAACAGGTTGGGGCCGAAGGGGCTGCCCGGCTGATCATGGCTGATGTGGCGCGGCATGGCCAGTTTCCTCGCAGCCGGGTTTATCTCATCAGTGATCTGCAACAGGCCGATTGGCTTACTTCCTCGGGCAGCAATCGATCAAGCGATGCGAGCGAGGTAGCAAGTTCTGCTGCCATACCAGCAAACCCCTTTCGCGAGTTGGCTGACGTACTAGAAGTGGTGGTGCTGTC
>JAIXVG010000079.1 GCA_027483145.1 Planctomyces sp. | reverse complement strand
GGTCATCCAAGAGGCTGCTTTTCTTTCGGTTAAGCGGCTTTTGGTGAGACCAACTTGCGATTGAAGGCCCTAGCGGGCATCATCTGCAAGTCTCCAGCATCAATGGTCTCCCATCTAAAGGTTCGCGCACCATGCAGCAGCGGTCTGCCCTGATCCCCCTTTCGATCATGATGTTCCTCCAGTTTTTCATCTGGGGTGCCTGGCTGCCGCTCACGTTTGGATACCTTCCCGAGATTGGCTTTACCCCGTTTCAGGCTTCGTGGGTGATGAACGGCTTCACCATCGCCTCGGTGACAGCCATGTTGTTCAGTACGCAGTTTGCCGACCGCAATTTCTCGGCTGAAAAGTTCGTTGCGTTCAGCCACTTGGTAGGTGGCTTGGCAATTCTCGGCCTCGCATTCACCCGCGACTTCAGTACGTTTTTCATACTGATGCTGGTCCACTCGCTCTTCTATGTTCCCACCATTTCAATCACCAATTCAATTGCTTTCGCGAACCTGACCGATGGTTCGAAGCAGTTCGGCCTCGTTCGCCTGTGGGGAACCATTGGCTGGATCGCAGCCGGTGTTCCCCCATTATTTTTCCTGGGTAATTTAGAGGGAGCAGCACTAACCACTGCAACCAGCAACATCTTCATCGTAGCGGGAATCGCATCGCTGGCCTTGGCCGCATTCAGCCTGTTTTTGCCTCATACTCCACCAAAACCTAAGCAAGCTGGCGAAAGTGGATTTGCTCTCGGCGAAGCCCTCCAACTCTTGAAATATGGGTTTATTCTGCTCCTGTTCATCGTCACCTTCATCGATGCCGGAGTGCATCAATGCTACTTCCTGATGATGAATGACTTCCTGAAAAGCATCGAATGCCCCCCCCGGTTTGTCACTACCGTCATGAGTGTCGGTCAAGTTGCCGAAATCCTGACGATGCTCATCCTCGGCTACGTCCTGAAGTCACTCGGTTGGCGCTACACAATGACCATTGGTGTCTTGGGGCATGCTGTCCGGTTCGGAGTCTTTGCTCTCCTGGCTTCCGGTGTATTCCCCGCCTCATTATCAATTCCTCTGGCAGTCGTGATGAACATGATGCATGGAGTCTGCTACGCCTTCTTCTTTGCCACCGTCTACATCTTCGTTGATGAGTATTTCCCCAAAGATGTCCGCTCGACAGCCCAGGGTCTTTTCAATTTCTTGATTCTTGGAGCAGGCCCGTTCGTCGCCAACTTCCTCTGGCCTTGGCTCAACGCTGAACTGGCTACCGATGGCAAACCAAACTTCGACAAGTTCTTCCTCTACCCGGCAGGTACTGCTCTCGTTGCAGCCATCGCCCTCTTGCTCTTCTTCCATCCCCCCAAGGCACCAGACCCCGTCTTGGCAGAAGGCAAAGCCGCCCCCACTCACTAGAGCCCTAGCATTCCTCTTCTAGGTACCTAAAGCGGGCAGCTTGGCTGGTGGGTCATTCACCCGCACCCCCTCATGGGGGCCAATCGCATCATTGCGAATCGATGCGTAATGGCAAATAGGAAAGATAGGCAGCCTGGAGCAACCCGTTCTTGCCATTGATCTAAGGCAATTCTCCAATCGATGAACAATCGACCACCAAAGTTCCTTGCCCCGTAAACTCAGCCCGAACTACCCTTTTTGATGTCGACACCTGCAGTTCTTGCCGGTGTCGCTTCGTTGGAATGGCCAACTTTGTTTGAGGCTGATGCCAAAGGGAACGAATTGAGGTCTAGACGCCAAATGTCACCCCTCAACTCTCAATCCTGATCCCTCAGCCTTGCAAAGCCACCCGTTCCTGAATTTCGCCAACGGCAGGGGCTGCTGTCTGAACTCGCTTCAATATCGAAGCTACAGACCAGACAAGCGAGTCGAGCTGACTCGATCGCAGCCCAGGCCCGAATTAGGAGAAAGTCGATGCGTTTGAGTTCTGTAAAGGTGTTCGCCAGCCTGAATGCTCTGCTGGCTTTGTCTGCAGCTTGGTCGCAAAGCGTGCTTGCCGAGGAACAAGCTCCCCCCGCCAGTGCGATTGCGACCGAAAACCGTCCTGTCGTCGTAGCCCGTGCCCTGACACCAGAAGAAGCCCTGGTTCAGCACCCCACGATTCAGCGACTGGTCCAACTGACGAACGAGCACCGCGCCCGGATGGGACTCGCTCCCGTTCGCATCAACGCCAAAATGTGCCTCGATGCTCAGCGGCACGCCCAATGGATGGCTGCCACTGGGGCCTTTCAGCACAGCGGGCTCCCCTACATGGAAATCATTTTCCAGGGTGTCCCCAATTCTGATGCAGCCATCAACGGTTGGATCAACTCTCCAGCCCACCACGCCATCATGCTCAGCGGCACTGAAGTCGGCTTCGGCTACATGACCCGCAACGGCTACCCATACTGGGTTGGTGTTTTCCGCTAAACTCGGCGTTAACGGCCACCAAATCAACCGGCTGTTAAATCGCAATAACCAAAGGGTCTGTTGGGAAACCTGCAGGCCCTTTGTATTTTTGCACCCGCCAATCTATGCTTATTTGCGACTTGGCGACTGGAGTTTAAGAAGCCTCGAACAACCAGCCAGCCACCAATTCCGAAATTCACTGACTTATCGATGTCCCCTCCGGAGAATGAGATGCTCGGTATCGCTGGGTTCCAGTTCAATTGGCCAACACAGTCGGTTGGAGTCGTTAATCGCTTGGGAAGCCTGCTCGTGTTGGGTATGGCTGTTGGTTGTGGATCAGCCACCGATGAACGGTCGGTGTCTGCCGCAGACGTTCCCAAAGCCCCTGCAATTGCTTCTGCGGAGCCTGGTCAAGTGGGTGAACCTGACGCCAACGGATTTCTATCAACTCCTTCGGGACTCAAATACAAAATCGTCCGCGAAGGATCCGGCCCCAAGCCCAAAAAGTCGGACCGCGTGAAGGTCCACTACAAGGGCTGGCTCGATAGTGGCAAGGTCTTCGATAGCTCATACGACCGCAAAGAGCCAATCGAGTTCCCACTGTCGGGTGTTATTCCCGGCTGGACCGAAGGGATGCAACTGGTTGGCGAAGGTGGCGAAATCGAACTCGATATCCCATCCGAACTGGGCTACGGCCGCCGCGGTTCCCCCCCCGTTATCCCCGCCAACGCCCAACTCCACTTCAAGGTTGAACTCCTGAAGGTTAATCCGTAGGGAATGTTTTCAAATCCAAGCCGAGCCAACAGCGCCAGTTGTCGGGAGCATCTTACGAGAAGCTGAAGGGGCACAAATTAAGCGATTCTGGCCCAACCTTAAACGCCGAATTGGTCGTGCTACTCTTTCAAACGAAACATTGAACTGACTTCGAAGACTTCCTCCAAGAAGCCGACCGCACCAGCAGTCGGCTTCTTGCATTTTTTCTGACTGCCAAACCGGATTACCTCCGGTCCACCACCGGCACAAACCCAATCCGCCCAAACAGCAGGTCGACGACTTCCTCGACCGTTAAACCAGTCGTATCGACCAATATCGCATCAGCCGCCGGCGCCAGCGGAGAACATTCGCGGCTTTCATCCCGGCGATCTCGTTCGTCTTGCTGGTCCAATATCTCCTTTAGGGACAAATGCGTCCCGCGCGCTGCCAGCTCGTGCTGACGTCTGCGTGCCCGCTCCTCGGCTGCGGCAGTCAAGAAAAACTTGAACTCGGCCGTGGGAAAGACCACACTCCCTTGATCACGCCCTTCCGTCACCAGGTCTCCCGTCCGACCAATCTCCTGCTGGATTTCCACCAGCCGCGAGCGAACCGCTGGGACAGCAGCCACCCGAGAAGAAAACTCGGTCACGTCTGCCTTGCGAATATCGGTGGTGACATCTTCCCCGTTCAAAAAAACCGTCGGCCCATCAAACATAATCTGGGCTAAACCCGCTTGATCCCCCATTGCCGTCGCATCGCTCGCCCCCGCCTTGAGGCACGACAACGCCACAGCCCGGTACATCGCCCCGGTATCCAGAAAGTTGAACCCCAATAGCTTGGCCAAACGCCGCGCTACCGTACTTTTTCCGGTCCCTGCTGGTCCATCAATCGTCACGATCATTGTTCAGTCGGTCCGTTTTCGAAAGTGCTACCGTTGCTTACCAACCTATCTGACGCCGCAAGCTCGTCAAAACCTCGCCCAGCATCTTAACAACCACAACGACCTGTTTTCCGCCACAATACTATTAACTAGTCAAAAAGGACCTCGATCCAGGCCACCTCGTGACTCGCCAGTTCCACCCTGACTGAATCATTCGTCACGACCAATTCAGACAGAACCGTCCCATCCAGGCCAACCCGCCGGGCCACTTGGGGGTTCCAGAAACAGCGAAGATTCAACGACACGGCCACCCCTTCCGTTTCCGCAATCACCATCAGCAGTCCCAACCCCTTTTCACTCCGTTGCAACCGAATCAGCCGCACATTCCGCTGATCAAAATTCAGTAGCCACCCCCGATCGATCCCACCACGCAGCTTCGAAGCCACAGGGACCACCAGCGGCTCCACTAACAACTGCTCGCTGAACTCTCCCAGGCAGGGCTGATCAAGCCCAACCAGAAACCGAAACTCGTTCGCTGTTTCCCCCGGCACCTGTAGCAGCGTATCGAACATCCGCTCCCCATGCCGCCGATGAAACGGCAAGCCCCCGGTGCTAATGCTCACTCGGCAATCTTCCTCTGCGATCTCAATCCCCCCCGTGCACTCAAAGCGGTCCATCCCAACCGGTAATGCAGCCCCCATCACCGTTCGGGTCAGGGCCGCCTGCGAATCATTCCAGGCAAATCGGGCCGCCAGATATTCATTCCACGGGTCAGCGGGCAGCGCCCCCAGCAGTTCGATCGACAGTCTGATTTCAAAAACCGAGGCCCCAGGCCACACCGTCACGGTTTGAGTGAATCGCGCTAGAACCGTCAGCCTTTCGGGATCAATCAACTCTCCCGTTGTTCGAATCGCTCCGTAACTCGCAGATTGCCCAATCACCTCCGAGGAAATCAACTTCATCGGCGAGTACCGAACCATCTCCGGGTCGGTCTCCTCTGTTTCATCGCTCGTCCGATAGGGTCGCTCTTTGGCGAATCGAATCCCCAGTTGCTGACTCAGCCGGTTCGCTCGCTCTCCATTTCGTCGCACGCGGGCAATTCCCCCTGTTTCCGGGTGAATCGTCACCTCAAACAAATCGGTTCGCAGCGTAAAGTCGTCAACAACACACCCTTCACCCTTACCCACTTCCACAGGCCGCTGGCGGGGGACCCAGGCAAAGCCTCCCCCGGGCACCGTCACCACTCGCCGTTCAGCGTTTACAGACGGCTCAACCTTCGTCGCCAGCGTAACCGGCAGCGTTACTGCCGTGCTGGAAGGATTGATCAACAGCCATCCCTCCGCCGAAACAGCCGGGTCAATCAGCAACTTGGCCAATCGTTCCGCAGCATTTGTTCGCTCTGCATCGAGCCGCTGCTCGATAGCCTCCAGTTGCTCAGTTTCTACGATCTCCTCACCGGGTACAGCCAGTTCGATCTCGCGTTCGATTGAAGCCACCATCCCATGTTGCCGCAGCATGGTTTGCACGAGGGTTTGGCACCACCCGACTTGCCGCATCTTTTGATGCCGCACGATATGGCTTGCATAGCGAGAAATCGGAGCCGGCTCGCGAAGCGCTACATGATGTAGCAGGTTTGGTGGCCAATACTCCTGGGGGGCATGGGACTTAACTGGCCCCCCTGAGTTATGGGCCGTCAGCAAATGCGAAATCGTCGAAAACTCACCTAAAACGGGGGCATAATGGGCTATTCGCAGGAAGTCTTCAAAGAACGGAGACTTCACCGCTGGCCAACGCGCCCAGACCACTGCTCCCACTTCGTCATGATCCATCGATTCGCTTAATCGGCTCGCAAATCGCAAATAGCTCCCTGCCGATTCGACTGGTAGCGGAATCCGCGACATCGCCCGAATCTGACTTCCATTGAAGCCCTGCCATCGAAACCGGCTGTGCTCTTCGTCTGGATAAATCCCGTCGTCCAACGCAATGTGCAGCGCCCCTCGAAACCCCGCTCGCTCTAACCATTGGGGCCAGCCAGCCGCCAACCCAAACGAACGGCGTCCCCACACCACCGGCCGCATTCGCAAATGGTTCTCGTAAACCTTTAAACCTTCAGCCAAATGCCATAGCGAAGTCCCCAGCGGAACAAGCGACGTCGGCGGCGTCATCAATTCCCCACCGACCACTTCGGTCGTCCCACTTCCCAGGCGATTAGCCAACTCGTTCGCAACATCGGGCCGCATGGCCGCTATTTCTTCCAACACCTCGCCAGAAAACAGCAAGTTCATTGGCCGAGCAGACGTATTGGGCGCAGCCAACAGGTCGCCACTTTGCTCGGCCGCCACCAGACATAAATCAACCTGGTAGCAAACCGGCGGATAAAACTTCTCTCGCGATTCGTGCAGCCGTTCGAAGCACGACCGAAGCTTTTCCCGGGCCAGCGCGCTCTCTCCCGCCAGCCAGGCCCGCGCAGCCGCGACCGCCCGGGTTTGGATCGTCAGCTCATCAAGGCTGGTAAAGTACCGTTGCTGCCGAGACAGCAATTCCATCTGCAGAAAGCAGGTCCCCAGCGCAAAGAAGTCGCCAACCAGGTCAGGGTCGGCCGCCGCCCAATCGCCGCCTGACTCCTCCCCCTCGGGAAACAACTGGCCAATCAACGCATCCCGATCTGACGCCCCAGCAATGACCCGCACGCCATAGCCGCGGGTCTGTTCGATCCATCCCCCCGTCAGCCATTGCTCTGCCACTTCAGGAACAAATACGACTAAGCCAGCGGTTGGAGGGGGAGGGACGTCAGCCCGATGCCACTGAGGCAAAAGACCCGTTTGTGCAAGCAGGGCCGGGTGCCACGAAACGGCGTTGTGATTCAGCAGACTAGCCGCTTGCTCGTCTCCCAAATCGACTGGAAAGTCATCCAGCGAGTGGCTGGGCATGAGCACAAATGTTTTTACATAAGCCATTTTGAAATAATTACTTAAAGCGATTCACCGCAGCCAGCAAATGGACTGCTTCAACTCAGTCGTTCCCCAGAATCAGCACTCAAACCCCAGCCAGGCTCAGTCGATCCGAAGCCGACCAAGCCGACGATGCGAATCATCAGGTTCTTGCCAACTCAGGTCGAACCCGGCAGATCTAACCACTTTAGCTGCCGCTGAACTTTCCGGATCGTTACCTCATTCGAATTATCCGGCGGACTCTCAAGTTGTTTTCAAAGACTTCGATTAGCCACATTCTGGCAGTTCGACTCAATTCCCGGGAACCAATTCCCCCGGCATTCTCATCAAAAACAGGAACAGCAGCTCGTCTTTCCTAAAGAACGCCTCGTCTTTCCCGGAGGATACATTGGACCGAAACTGGCAAAACCGCCCCCAGACCACCCGGTCCATCCACCCCTGATACCAGGAACTCAAACAGTTGGATTTCTTCACGTAAATCTTTAAAAAACCTCTTCTTATGGCATTGCGACTCCCTTATTCTTAACATATCGGCCGACGGATTTAAGCCTCGAAGACGTTCACCATGGATTCAACCAACGTGCTCGCGCGTTGGAAGCGTCCCTGCAAAACCCGTGCAAGCAAAATCTGTTCGACCTGTTTCTCCTTGTGACCAATTCCTGCCTAAGTTCGCAGGAAATCATGGTCCCAAACGAACACAAACCGGCAATTGGAATTTCGAGTAGACTCTTCAACCTCGCGGGTTCCCGCGAATCAGCGTAAGTTATTGAGGCCGCAAAGGTTGCCTGCCAAACAACAGTCCCTGTCATCGCGTAGTTCAATTTGAACGTGGGTGATCGCATCCCAGATTCGACTCACGCGGGTTTGTTCCTTCGGTAATTGGCAATCACGGCAGTCAACACAATAGTCACATTGGTCCTTCGCGGCCAAAAACTTTGCGGCGAAAAAAACTAAGGATCTATTCCAATACCCGGTTGTGCTTGCTTGAGACCGCTTGGATTGGCGAAGAGAGTCAGACGCATCAGTGGGTATTCGGATCAGCACTAAGCAGTGAAATAAGGAGCCGATCATGGCTGGACCACAAGGGGCTTGGGGAATCGAAATCGGCCAGGCAGGGCTGAAGGCAATCCGCGTTGTCTATGCCGATGTCTCAGAACAAGCGATCGCCACCGCGTTCGACTATGTCCCGCACCCCAAGCTGCTCAGTCAGCCCGACGCCAATCCTGAAGAACTCGTCCGCGAGGCTCTCGCTACCTTCTTATCGCGAAACCAACTGGGGAACGACCTGGTCGCCCTCGCTCTGCCAGGCCAGACATCACTCGCGAAGTTCATTCAGCTTCCCCCCGTCCAGGCCAGCAAAGTAGCCGAAATCGTCAAGTACGAAGCCCGGCAGCAGATTCCCTTTCCACTTGAAGATGTCATCTGGGACTATCAAGCCCTTGGGAACTCCTCTGAAGAAGGGGGGTTCATGCTCGATGCCGAAGTCGGCCTGTTCGCGATGAAGCGCGAACAAGTCCAGCATCAGATGGCCCCGTTCGCCGAAAAGAATATCGAACTCGAACTCCTCCAGATCGCCCCGATCGCGCTCTATAACTACCTGTGCTTCGACCACCTGGGTCAGCTACCAGGTCAGTTCAACGAAAGTGATGAGTACGTTGTCGCCCTCGATATGGGCTGCGATGCAACCACGTTACTGGTCACCAACGGAAAAAAGATCTGGAACCGTAACGTCTCAATCGGCGGAAACCATTTCACTCGTGCCCTGACGAAAGAAATGAAGCTGACCTTCGCCAAGGCCGAGCATCTCAAGTGCAACGCCACCAAGGCCCCCGATCCTCGGGCCGTCTTCCAGGCCATGAAGCCCGTCTTCAACGACTACGTCACCGAAATTCAGCGGTCGATGGGCTTCTTCTCCAGCGTCAACCGTAATGCCAAAATCAAGCGCCTGGTCGGCGTTGGTAATGGGTTCCGCTTGGCTGGCCTTCAGAAATTTCTGCAGCAAAACCTGCAGTATGAAGTCGAGCCGATCACCAACTTCCCCAAGCTGGTGGGTGATCAAGTTCTGACCGCTCCGCTGTTCCAGGAAAACCTGCTGACGTTTGTCGTGCCATACGGCCTGGCCATTCAGGCCCTGAAGAAGTCGCATGTTCGCACTTCGCTGCTTCCCCCCGAAATCGTCGTCGCTCGCAAAATTCGGCGGAAGAAGCCTTGGGCTGTCGCAACCGCAGCCACCATGCTGGTCGGCCTGGCCTTATCGGCAGCCGGTTATGGCAGCGTGATGGCCTCGGTCAGCAAAGACCGGTTTGGCGATGCAGAAAAGCAAACTGAACAACTTGAACAGCACGCTGGCTCGTTGAAAGCAGCTTACTCGAAGGAAACATCCCGCAACAAAAAGGCCCATGAACGGGGCGATGTACTCGTTGGCAGTTTGAAGTCGCGCGAAAACTGGCTCGAAATTTACAAGGCCATCGATGAGTGCCTGCCGCGCGATGTCGGCGATCAGCTTGACGAAACCAACATCAAATTAATGAACCGACTTTCCATCAAGTCGATCACCACCAAGAAGCTCGAAGAATTAGATACCTGGTTTGCCGACCCCCGTGGCCTGCCTAAGCTCTTTCCCCAGTTCCTCCTCCCAGATGAAAAGGAAAAAGGCCCCTCTGGTCCGGGTTATGTCTTCACGCTTCAAGGCGTGCATTACCACGACGATGGGGACGAAGTCCACGGCGCGGGGACGGGCTACATCGTCTACACGTTCCTCCGGAACTTGCAGCAGCAAGCCCTCTCGCGAGTCAACCCGGCAACCGGCGAAAAAACGGTCGTCGATGTCCGCCGCTTGGGAATTTCCCACGCTACGGTCCGGACCTCTCAGCTTCGATACATCCAGTATTTCCCGCTAGGAAAACCTGGTGCAGCGGGCCAAACACCAGGGGGGGCAATGGGTGGTCGTTTTGGCCCAGGTGGACCTGGTGGCCCTTACCCCGGTGGACCTGCTGGAGTAGCCCCGGGTGGCCCCCAGTTTGCTGGCAGCCGCCCGCAATTTGGCCCCGGCCCTGCACCTGGATTTGGTCCTCAGCCAGGGAATCCGGCTTTGAACCCGGCACTCACTGAAGATCGCGACGCCAATAAGCCCATCATGATTCCAATAACGGAGTTTACTGTCGAGTTTGCCTGGAAGCCGACCCCACCCCTCGAACGGGGTGAACCGGCCACACCGGTCCCCGCAGTCGATAATGCCAGCCGCAAGCTCCCGGCTGATGAACCCGCACCCGCAACAACCAAACCAGCCGCACCACCGACAGCTCCCCCTGTGAAATAGCGATTTCTTTGGAAAGCCTGACTGACAAATCGGTTGCGAATGTTGATCAAACTGTTAGGCCACTTGCGTCAGAACCATTAGAAGATTTTTTCTTGCATCATAAGTGTTCCTAAGTCAACCTTTGCCAATGCCGATCGCTGGAAGTAACAGACAATCAGCCCAGCTGATAACTCACCCAGCCCACGACACGAGTCGTCGGGTTCTTCGCTCGATCAGTAACGACACAACCGCCGGGATTTGCAGGTCAATCAACCAACTTGATCGACACCATCCCCGGCACCAACGCACTAGCCAACCGATTGTTGAACCGAATCGACCAAGCAAGATTTCAAGTCAAGTAGCGAGTAACAAATCATGGATCGCTTAGCCCCAATCTTGAAGCAAAAGTTCTGGATCCTGCTGGGGGTCTCGCTCATCACCATTCTGGTCGGCTGGTGGATGTCGACGGCAACGCTGGCGACGACCATCACTGCCCGACTGGCTGACATCGATAAGGCCACCAAGCGCCTTTCTCCGGGAGAAGTCCCTAGCAAGGACTATGCTGAAAAGCTCAGCCTCATCAACATTGAGCAGGAAAAGCAGGTCGATTCGGCTGTCGACTATCTTTGGACATTCCAGAAGTCCCGAATGAGCTGGCCCGCCAACCTGGCCAAGTTTGCCAATGCCGCAGGCTACCGCGGCGAGTTCGACCCACTGGCCCGCGACCTTCACCGCCAAAGCTTTCCCCGGGCTGTCAAAAAAACGTGGCAGACAATTAACCCGTTTGACGCCGAAACCGGGACCGGAATGGTCGACTTTCCCCTCACCAAAATGCCTGTCCGCTACTGGACCGGCGATATTCCACCCAGCTCGCAGGAAATGTGGGATGCCCAGGAAGATTTGTGGCTTTTGGAATCGATCTTCGAAACGATCTCACATTTGAACGGCGGCAAGCAGGCCACTAGCCGGCTCGATGCGTCGATCCATATGCTGCAGTCAATCAAGCTCATGGGAGGCCAGCGGGGAACGGGTGCCGCTCCAGATGCGAACGCCATGTCCATGATGCCTGGAGGTCCAATGGCCATGATGCCTGGGCAAACGGGTCCTGCTGGACCAGGTGGTTCTGGGGCACGCGGTGCCGAGTCAGCCGAGTTCAATCCCAAAGACGAATTCGGCGAAGGTGGCGAAGCGGCCGCCGGTGGTGGTGGCGCATCTCCCGGAGGCCCAGCAATGGCTGCCATGATGATGCGCGGAGCTAACGGCGGACCAATGGATGCTGCCGAAAGCTCCGAACCAACCGTTCGGCGTTACATCGATGACGAAGAGTCAATGCCCTTCAGAACCCGTGGCTTCTATATGGTCGTGCTAATGGACCATCGAAAGTTACCTGACTTCTTGACCGAACTGACGAGCAATCCCCGCTCACCCTGGCCCATTGAAATCGTTCGCGTGCAAGTGGCCATTCGCAATGATGATTCAACCAGCTCTGGCGCAGCGATCGGAGGTTTAGGCTTTCCGGGAACAGGCGGCTCTGGGGGCTACCCGTCCGGTGGGCCTCCTGGTGGCGGCTTTGCGGCAGGCCCTGGCTTCGGCGACCCAACTGGCGGTAATGGCCCACCTCCCGTGTTCGAAGAAGGAACCCAACGAGACGACCCACTGACGAACAAAGAGCAAATGGCGATCTCGGCTGCCCGCTTGGCAATGCAGAACGCCCTTCAGGACCCAGCTGTTTCAACCATCGCAATCAGCGGCCTATTCACAATCTATCGCCAACCCGAAGCCGAAAAGAAGGCCTTCGAAGAAGCTCAGAAAGCGGCTGCTGATTCCGCAGCCAACCAGTCCACTGCAGCAACCGAGGCTGCGGCTGCCGACGCAGAAGCGATGTCAGAAGAGGCCCCAACCGAAGAAGCGGTGACCGATCCGCAGAACATGGAAGCGGCACCAGCCGAAGGAGAGGCCGAAGAGGCAAAGCCTGCTACTTCGACTGAAGGAATCGATACGCCGGACGGGATCGAACCAGCCCAGCCAGCAGAGAATTCAACGGAAGAAAAGGGGGGACAAGGCGCGGCAGAGCCATCGTCTGACCCGAAGCCCTCTGAAGGGACTCCATCTCCAACCACTGAATGATGTGTTAGTCGGCGTACTGGGTTAGTCGATTGAACTGATCTCTCAGACAAACAAGATCAACTGGGACTGGCCGGAAAAAGCTGCTGAAGTCGTTGCCGTCTAGAAGGCTCTTATCATGAACAAACTGAAAAACATCAACTTCAAAGCTCTGCTGGTTGACCACGGCGAGAAGTTCGCATTCGGGCTACTGGCCCTCGTAACGGTCTTCTTTCTTTACCAGACCAATTGGTCTCGGTTTAAGGGGACACCCGAGGACATGATGGCGAAAGCAAAGGCTGCCAAAGACAAAATTGACGGGGGGAAGTTTCCCGCCGAGAAAGCTGCCGAGTTTTCACTCGTAAGCTATTTGGAAAACGCGAAGCGACTTTCGTCCCCACTAAACGTTGCCGCCTATGAGCTGAGTACTCCCCTCTACCATCCACTGTACCGCAAGCAGGAACTGAGCAAAGAGCCTGAATGGCTGGCAGTGACCGAACTCTACGCCACCGCTGGCGTTGCGGTACTCGGAATTTCGACCAAGCCCGAAGTCGACCCAAGTCTCGATCCTGCGACAGTCCCTGGTGATGACCCGCTGCTGGCCGATGATGGTGACGAATTCTCGTCCCGTCAGGGGGGAGCAGGTGGTGGTTTTCCTGGCGGTGCTCCTCCGGGGTTCCCTGGTGGTGGCCCTCCTGGATTCCCTGGCGGTGGTCCGCCGGGCGTGGCTCCTGGTCCGGGAGGGATTGGTGCTCGAATTGCGACTGCTCCCAACCCGTCTGCTCCCCCGACATATGCTGGCGATGGGGGATCGATGATGGGCATGTATGGCCCGATGGGAATGGGGGGCATGTCCCAGGTCAAGCCGCGGGGAGTACGGTTTGTAGCTGTTCGCGGGGTCTTCCCCTTGTCTCAGCAACGCGACCGGATTCAGCGCGCGCTCAACCTGCGCACGCCGCAGGAAGCTGAACAGTATCTGGCTCTTCTCGACTTTCACCTCGAGCGGCAAGTTGCTCAGGCGGGGGACAAGCCTTGGTCTGGGAAATGGGAAAAGGTAAACCGCGAAATTGCGATCGAAATGTTGGAAGAGTGCGACTTTGACCCATTAGACGTGGTTGACCCACAGATTACCGATGCAGCGATTACGATGCCCCTGCCGCTGCGTCTTTCTGGATACTGGGGTAACCATGCGACCCATCCGCGGGTGAAGAATTTCGAACTCAGTAAAGAAGAGCTTGATCGAGAACTGAAGCTGCAGGCAAAGCTGGTCGAGCAGTTCGAGAAAATGAAACTTGATCTGCAGCCGGCCGTCCAAAAGAAAGGCTTCGCCCGAGTCGCACGCGACTTCCGCCAGATGGGGGCGATGATGAACGCGGGACCGCAGGGAGATGATTACTTCCGAGCAATCGCCACATCGCTGAATGATGACCCAGCAGCACAAGGGAGAATGGGAGTAGCCGACATCAAGAAGAAGTTTTCGGCGGCAGGTCGGGCTTACCTGTTTCGCTATTTTGACTTTGACGTTGAACCAGGTCGGGCCTACCGGTATCGAGTTAAACTAGAGCTTCAGAACCCGAACTTCGAGCGATCTCTGGAGCAGTTGATTGACCCGGCACTCGCCCAGGGAACATCGCGGGAAACCCCGTTTTCCAACATTTCCAACCCGGCAGTGGTCGAAGAGGGAGTTCACAGCTTTCTGAAGACAGTCGAACGGGATCCGGTGCGGGACATGCTAAAAAGCAGCCGCAAGCCATTTGCCTCGATGCAGGTCTTTCAGTGGGACCCTGAAGTTGGAACGCACCTGGCCGATTCGGTCAAGCTGACCAGCGTGGGCCAGTTGGTTGCGGAGAAGAAGAAGACTAAGCGGCTGGATGTATCGGTCCCATCGTTCAAAGACGAGGAACTAATCTTAGAAACGAGCGATGTCTTTGTTGATGCTGCTGCTGATGTCGAGTTACCGGTCGACGAAAAGTCACCGCATCTCGCAGAGCTCGGGATTGAAGCATCGAAGCGAGGTCGGCTGGGATTGACGGAAGAAATCGTAGTGATTGGCCCCGATGGTCAACTGAAGCTGCTCGATTCGAAGTCGGATGTGAAGGCAGAGAAAGATATTCAAAAGCGAATCGACGCAGAGCGCCGGGACTTCAAGGACTTGGAGAACAAACCGGATGCCCCGGCTGGTTACGATCCATTGACCGGCGGACCGATGGGAATGGGGCCTGGCGGACCTGGCGGGCCTGGTGGAATGATGGCTTCTTACATGGCTCAAATGCGCGGCGCGCAAGGGAACACGCGTAAAAAGGGGGGGAAGCCAGGAGCAGCAACATCTCCATTCCCCGGCATGATGGGGCCAATGGGACCGATGGGGCCAATAGGTCCAGGCGGGCCGGGGGGCCCACCAGGGAAAAAAAAAAAAAAAAAAACTCCTCGTCCAGCT